>CAYRCP010000335.1:0-2960 GCA_964422755.1 uncultured Bacteriovoracaceae bacterium
ACACGATTGCAGGCTCATCAGCTGCAGGGATTTTATATCTCGCGCCAGCACAAGTGATAGCTGTGGCATACGCATCTGATCCCAGTAGTGCTTTACTCTCGAGACCTCGCGCTCGAGATCGTCCAGATCACCACAAAAAGCTTTCACCGCCTTTTTTATCTTTGAAGAGGATGTATCTGAAGCACCCAGGGTATCGATTGTTTGCAGGGCTTTAAGGTTATTGTCTTGTTTCCTGAAGATCTCATCCTCTATCCCCTGCAGCCATGAGATATGGCAATAGAACCGTTTCAATGCATCGACGTCCATCTGGGCGTCCAGGGGTGTACAGGATTCTTCGGTTATTGAGGTTATCTCAGTCAGATCAGGTAGTTCGCCGCCTTCATGCAGGTAGAGTTTTTCACCCTGGACCCAATAACTGCTCGTACTTATCTGATGCTCCCGGGTAACTATGCGGTAGTCCGAGGATGCAGACCCGGGGAAAAGCACCAGTAGTGACAGAAAAAAACAGACAGCTACTGTCGGAGACTTATCCCGTGATCCTTTTGTAGTGATTCTATAATTGAATCCTGCCATTTATTGATTATCTTATCCTGGAGGGTCCTGGTCTCTGACTGGTAGGTTATGCGGATGGTAATCCCCTTGAGTCCTTCGGGCAGTTTATCACCCATATAGAGATCTATAGGGACCACGCTTCGCAACTCCTTGATACCTTTCGTGTCAATGGTACGAACGATATCGTGGTATGGGGTACCCTCTTTTACCACAAGAGAGAGATCTCTCGAGGTCATGGGGAATTTCGGAATCTCTTCCATCCCGGCAAAGGCCTGTTCAAGAATCGGATCCACGGATAACTCCAGAATAAACACATCATCTTCGCAACCGATCACCTCGAGGATGTCAGGATGAAGTGCGCCCATATGTCCTACTGTCTTGTCTCCAATCACCAGATCCGCCTGATACCCGGGCTGGTAAAATGCATGTTCGCTTGGGGAGAAAGCAGCATCGGGCACGAGCACCTCTGCAACGCCCTTGATATCGTAAAAATCCACATCAGAGGATCTCTCGGACCAGTGGGCGCCGATTCGCAGCCCTGACAGGGCAATACTGAGCCTCAGCTGTTCATCAGGGAGCTTTTTTTCGCTCTTTTTCGGATAAAAGCATTTTCCCATTTCGAATATCGCAATATCTCGGTTCTGAGAATTTTTATTCTTCTCTACAACGGTTGCAAGACCCGGGATAAGCGATCGGCGCATGAGTTTCATCTCATCGGATATGGGATTGAGCAGTTCGAGCATCTCATCACCGAAGAACCGTTTCCACTTGGGCGAGATGAACGAATAGGTGACCACCTCTGAAAATCCCATGGATGCGAGCCTGAAACGGAGTTGCTGCAGTTTCGTCTCATCCGATGAGGCCTCAACAGGCCTGAATCTGGGCAGTATGGGCTCAACCTTGTCCATGCCGAATATCCTGATGAATTCTTCCACCAGGTCGATCTCCCTGGTTATATCATGCCTGAACTCCGGTGCATTCACCATCCAGCCAGTCTCTGTCTTTGTAAGTTTGCAGCCGAGTCTCGTTAAAATATCTTCGACATCCAGATCCGTAAAATCGTCGATGCCCAGAACCTTTTGCAGGTATTCTTTTCTCAGCAGGATATCGCCGGCAGCAGCTGCCTCATCATGCACGTCGATAACACCCTTAAGCACATGGGCCTCTGCCAGCTCGGCCATAAGGTATGCAGCCCTGTTTGCCGCATCTACCTGAATCGCCGGGTCAATGCCCCGCTCAAAGCGGAATGATGCTTCGGTGGAAAGATTCAGCCCTTTGGAGGTATGGCGAATGCCTATTGGATCGAAGAACGCACTTTCCAGAGCAATACTCGTTGTCGTCTCGAGCACCTCGGAGTTTTCTCCACCCATCACACCAGCCAGCGCCACGGGCTTTTCCTTATCGCAGATCAACAGATCATCGGCCCTGAGTTTTCTCTCCTCGGAATCCAGGGTAACGAACAGCTCCCCTTCGACGGCCTTCCTCACTACGATGCCCTTGCCTGCAATCAGGGTATAGTCGAACGCATGCAACGGCTGTCCATACTCGAGGAGAACATAGTTTGTAATATCAACAACGTTATTAATGGCCCTTACCTCGGCCTGGAACAGGCGTCTTCTCATGGTAAACGGGCTCTTTTTGATCTTCACATCTTTAAGCAGCCTGGCTGCATATCTCGGGCAGGCAGCTCGATCGAGAATCTCTACACTCAAGACAGAATCAATCGCTTCGCCATCTTCAGTAATGGAAAACCGCGGAAGTTTCAGCTCACTCCTGAACAGGGCAGAGAGCTCCCGGGCAATACCGATGATGGAAAGACAATCCCCCCTGTTGGGAGTCACATTGATATCATAGACCCAGTCTTCAAGGTCAAGCGCTTCGAGAAGTATCTCTCCGGGCTTGAGATCGTCCGCTATCTCCATAATGCCGGTGTGGTCCTCGGTCAGTCCCAGTTCTTTTTCCGAGAGAAGCACGCCAAAAGACTCGACACCGCGAATCTTTGCCTTCTTCACCTTCATACCCGGGCCCAGGTCACACCCCACAGGAGCAAAGGCACTGATCATACCAGCTCTCACATTCGGGGCACCACAGACGACCTGGAGTTGCTCTGTGCCGGTATCAACCAGACAGAGTGAAAGCTTATCAGCGTCGGGATGGGCTTTTACCTCTATAATCCGTGCGCAAATGACCTCTTTCGGGATAGACTCATGGATGATCTCCTCGACTTCGGTACCGCTCATGGTGAGGGCATCGGCAACTGCGTACGCATCTTGTTCTATATCTACAAATTCTTTAATCCACTTATAGCCGATCTTCATGATCTGTTCCTCTAGGAAAATTGCTTCAGGAATCTCAAGTCGTTCTCAAAGAACATGCGGATGTCGTCAATGCCGTATTTCAGCATGGCA
>CAYRCP010000336.1:0-2956 GCA_964422755.1 uncultured Bacteriovoracaceae bacterium
TCTTATCCAGCGCAGTCCTTCTCCCTTCTTCATCTTCAGCCAGGATCATCTCGCGTACAGCCAGGATCCTGTCCCCTTCAAAGAACATGTGCTCGGTGCGGCACAGGCCGATACCTTCCGCACCGAAGTCACGGGCAACCTTGGAATCATGCGGGGTGTCTGCATTGCTCCTGACTCCGAGCTGTCTGATATCATCCGCCCATTCCATGATGGTCCCGAATGAGCCGGAAAAAGAAGGCTTTACGGTAGGACATTCGCCGAGTATGACATCACCGGTTGTACCGTTGAGGGTTATGAAGTCACCCCGCTTGATCTCTTGGCTGCCCAGGGTTGCCACCTGCTTGTTATAGTCTATGGAAAGGGTCTGGCAGCCGGATACACAGCATTTTCCCATTCCCCGTGCCACGACCGCTGCATGGGATGTCATACCTCCGCGGGCAGTGAGAACACCTTCCGCCACGTTCATGCCGTGGATATCTTCAGGTGAAGTCTCAATACGGACCAGGATTACCTTTTCACCTTTTGCTGCCTCTGTCTCTGCATCCTCGGCAGAGAAGACAACGCGACCTACTGCAGCTCCGGGTGATGCGGGGAGTCCTACGCCCACAATGATCTTTTCGGCATCGGGATCGATCTGCGGGTGAAGAAGCTGGTCTATCTGTTCAGGATCGACTCGCAGCACCGCCTCTTCTTTGGTAATGAGGCCTTCATTCACCATGTCTACAGATGTTTGTACCGCAGCGGCTGCCGTGCGTTTTCCGGTCCTTGTCTGAAGCATCCAGAGGTTTCCTTCCTGGATGGTAAACTCGATATCCTGCATATCCCGGTAATGTTTTTCCAGCGTCTGGTATACATCAACGAGCTGTTTGTACTGATCGTTCATGACCTCTTCCAGCGAGAGCTGGGAAGCATCGTGCTTGCCCTGAATATTGATGGGCATGGGTGTCCTGATGCCTGCAACAACATCCTCACCCTGTGCATTCTGAAGGTACTCGCCGTAGAATACATTCTCTCCGGTTGCCGGGTCCCGGGTAAAGGCAACGCCGGTAGCCGAACTATCTCCCAGATTCCCGAATACCATTGCCTGGACATTTACCGCGGTTCCCCATTCACCGGGTATGTCATTTATCTTTCTATAGGTGATGGCCCGAGGGGTATTCCATGATCTGAATACTGCCTCGATACCGCCCCAGATCTGCTCCATGGGATCGGATGGAATCTCTTTTCCGGTCAGGACCTTGACCTTGTCCTTCATGATGCTCACAAGCTTCTTCAGATCATCGGTTTCCAGTTCCGTATCGAGCTTGACCCCCTTGCTGTGTTTCATATTCTCCAGCTCTTCCTCAAGGGCCTGGGAATCAGCCTCCATGACCACATCGGCATACATCTGGATGAAACGCCGGTAGCAGTCATAGGCAAAGCGTTCATTGCCGCTGAGCTTGACGAGCCCATGAACTGTTTCGTCGTTGATGCCGAGGTTCAGAACCGTATCCATCATCCCCGGCATGGATGCCCTGGCACCGGAACGTACCGAGAACAGCAGCGGGGCCTCCGGATCTCCAAATCCGAGGCCCATGGCTTTTTCCACCTTGCCGATTGAATCTTTTACCTGGTTTCTGAGATCTTTTGGCAGACCGTTTGTCTCATAGTATACGGAACACATCTCCGTAGAGATTGTGAAACCCGGTGGGACCGGAATCCCCAGATTGGTCATCTCTGCAAGGTTAGCGCCCTTGCCCCCAAGGATGGCCTTCATCTCTGCATTTCCTTCTGCTTTGATTCCCCTGCCTCCGAAGAGGTATACATATTTTTTTGCCATGACTCTCTCCCTCTTGCCACAATATGTGATCAATATTGTATTGAAGATAGTATAAATAAAGTTTTGTATTCAAGTAAAAAATAATCTGCATTCATTATCCGGGGAGGTGTACACCGGTATAGAAAAACCGGCACATAAACAGGATCGTACACAGGGCCGGTACGATCGGATACTGCTCCGGTCAACCTGGTGTCACACAATGCAGATGACCTTTTACGCGCTTTTCTTGAGCACCGATCGTGCAGCGATGATCCCTGAGGCGCTTGCCTGAATAAGCCCCCTGGTAATCCCTGCCCCATCACCGACCACATGAAGACCTGCCACCTGGGTCTCCAGGTCCATATCAAGCATGATACGGTTTGAATAGAACTTCACCTCGATTCCGTACAGGAGCGTGTGGGCAGAGTTGACGCCGGGGGAGACCCTGTCCAGACAGGTCAGCATCTCCATGATATCCGTGAGAATCCTGTATGGAATGCAATAGCTCAGGTCACCCGGGGTCGCCTCTTTCAAGGTGGGTAGTGTAGAGCACTTTGCAAGCCTGGATGCTGTGGTGCGTCTTCCGGAAAGGAGGTCGCCCAGTCGCTGCACAATGACTCCCTTCCCGAGCATGTTTGCCATGGTGGCCACGGATTCGCCATACCCGATGGGATCGTCAAAGGGTTCGGTGAAATCGGCACTTACCAGGATGGCAAAGTTGGTGTTTTCCGTGCGTTTATTTGCCCAGGAATGACCGTTCACGGTGAGTATATCACCGATGGTTTCTCTGACCACTTCACCATAGGGATTCATGCAGAAGGTGCGCACCCGGTCATCGAACGTCTTGGAATAATAGATGAACTTTGTCTCATACGCCTTGTCTGTCAGCTCTTTCATCACCACAGCAGGAAGCTCCACCCGGACCCCGAGATCCACAGGGTTGGGATGGGTATCGATGCAGAGTCTCTTGGCCTGGTTCGACATCCATGAGGAACCGACCCTTCCGGGTGCTGCAATGACAAAAGGGGCATCGATAAAAGAGCCGTCCTCAAGCATGACACCGGTTACCTGCTGGTGCTCGACCATAATCTCCACAGCTCGAACATTAAATATCATCCTGACCTTATTGCCCAGATCTTCTCGAAGGTTCTTCAGGAC
>CAYRCP010000337.1:0-2953 GCA_964422755.1 uncultured Bacteriovoracaceae bacterium
TCATAAAACTCTGCCGGTCTTCTCCGGGAAGTCCGGGCATGATCTGTATGCCGAGCTTCATTCCGGCGTTTTTGATAAGGTGCGAGGCTTCGATAGTATGTTCGGCCAGATGACCTCTCTTAGAGGCGCTGAGGACCTTATCATCCATGGACTGAGCACCGAGCTCCAGCTCTACAAATCCGGCTTTCTTGAGTCTGCCGAGAATCTCCACAGAGACCATGTCCGGCCGGGTTGATGCCTTGACCCCGTGTATCACCCCCTGGTTCAGCAGGGTTGAGGCTGCATCCAGATACTTCTCCAGAAGAGTCTCTTCTATACCGGTAAAGGTACCGCCGTAAAATGCGATCAACCTGCGACGCTGATCCGCCCTGTCGCAGGATGCGATAAAGTCTTTGGCGATCCCGGGGACGTCCCCGGGAGAGACCGGGTCGGAGAACTGCCTCTGGTCACAGAATATGCACCGGCCGGGACACCCTACATTGGATACGAATATGGGTACTACAACAGGGGATAATCCAGCAATCGCAATGCCTCCTTGCATGCCATCTGCGCGGCCTGTTTCTTATTCTTGCCTCTTCCCTGGCCTACTATTCTACCATTTACCAATACATTTATCACAAACTCTTTTTCATGCTCCGGGCCCACTTCATCAACGACAACAATCCTGGGCAGACACTTGTACTCTGCCTGGCAGTATTCCAGCAACGTGCTTTTGAAATCTGTTGTTGAAATATTTTCCAGAGACCCGAATGCAGCTTCAAAGTGTTTTTCCACAACAGCACTGACCGTATCGTATGAACTATCGAGGAAAATGGCCCCGACAACGGCCTCATATGCATCTGCCAGAAGGGAGGATTTTTCCCTTCCGCCATCCATATCCTCACCCCTGCCGAGGTTCAGATACCCACCGAGACCAAGATGAAGGGCAATCCGTGACAGGGCGGGCTCACTGATAATCTCTGCCCGTTTCTTTGTCAGCGCTCCCTCTTTATCGTCGGGAAACTGGGCAAACAGTTTTGCGGTGACAACGGCATCCACGATTGAGTCGCCAAGGAATTCCAGTCGCTGATTGTCCCCGATGGTGAACTCTTTATGTTCATTTACATACGTTGTATGGGTCAGGGCCTCCTGCAGGAGATCCTTGTCCCTGAAGGTATACCCGATAGTGGCTTCAACGACCTCAATTTCCACGGAGTATCCCCTCTAAATCCAGATGGTCGAGCTCTGAGTTATGTTCATGATATCCGAGTTTGTAGTTTATGGGGGTGATGGATATCATCTTGTTTTTCAGACACACGGCATCCGTATCTTCCGCATTGTCAACGATCTTGGTCCACCCTGCCTGCCAATAATAGGTGGTTCCCCGTGGAGTTTCCCTTTTTACAAATTTGTCCACGATCCGTGAATCTCCCTGCCGGGTAATCTTCACCCCTTTAATCTCCTGAATCGGGATTGAAGGGCAATTGACATTCAGTGCAACGGGGAGCGCCCCTTTCAATGAGGCCAGCTTTGAAGCGAGACGTGCTCCGAATATGCTCGCCGCAGAGTAATCAGGATGAAAATAGTTATCAACAGACAGGGCAATGCCTTTATGTCCCAGGATCAAAGCCTCGGTAGCAGCGGAAACTGTCCCGGAATACAGGACATTTATCCCCACGTTCTCACCCTTGTTTATCCCGGAAACCACCACATCGGGAGGCTCATCCATGATACAGGAAATACCGAGCTTTACACAGTCTGCAGGAGAACCCGTGATTCCGTATCCGTAAAACTCGCCGCTTCGCTGTATGGGAATCACCTTCAAAGGATCGGAGATGGTGATGGTGTGTCCTACAGCTGATTGCTCGGTAACCGGTGCAATAACAACCACATCCCCGAAAAGTTCCAATGCCTGCTTTATTGCAGCAAGCCCCTGGGCATAAATACCATCATCGTTCGTAAGCAGAAATCGCATTGATATCTTCTAAACCCATAGGAAAATATATGCAAGATCTAAGGAGTGATTCAGCACCGCAAGAGTGTCGGCTCAGAGCCGCACTCATCAGATGTAGACATCGATATTTTCGCCCAGACCTTCAATGAGCGCAACAAGCTGAGATCCTTCATCCTTGAGGGCATCCAGAACCAGGTCCGCCTGTGCCGTACTCAGGTTATTGGCCTCCTCCAGATACTGTGCCGCTATCTTTATCAGGGCAAGCGAATTGTTCGTTCCTTGAATCGGGTCCATAATAATCCTATCGGCAGACACGAAGCCGGGCATGCATGCAACGAGCTGATGATCAATCCAGCACATAACGGAAATTGCCGGTTATCTTCAATTCCCGAGTTGTGACATCCTCGGTGAACGGGCCAAAGGGGCTTGACTGCTCTATGGCTCCCATAGCAGCGGCATCGAGGCTGTAGTGGCCGGAACTGGTCAGAACACCGATCTGGGTGACATCCCCTGCCCTGTCCAGGACAAAGGCGATCCTCACCATACCATCATAGTTTTTTTCAATGGCATCTTCGGGATATTCCCAGGCCGTAAATATCTTCATCTTAAGCAGGTCCAGGTAATCGGCACTCACCTCCCCTTGCACTTCGAAAGAGACACCCTCATCGGGGAGCTCCTGTTCACCCTGTGCCTCTTCCAGCAAAGCCTCCGTTTCATCAACAAGTTGCACAGGCACAGCAACAGGAAGAATATCCGCATTGCCTGATCCAGCAATAATATTCCAAGGTTGTATAATAATTAGGGCATGAATGCATGTAGAGATGGCAACGCATACAAAGAGTCTTGCGGTCATACCTTGAACAAAAACATCAAACTAACAAATCTGTCAAGTATGTTTGATCTTTTGAGGAAAAGTGTGCTATGTACCGCCAGTGGAAGCGGACGGGTCCTGGTGGGTCCCCCGGACTTCAAATCCGGTGTGGGGTGCGACGAGCATCCTTGGTGGGTTCGATCCCCATG
>CAYRCP010000338.1:0-2951 GCA_964422755.1 uncultured Bacteriovoracaceae bacterium
CGTCCGCCGACATCCATGACCCAGATAGACAAGGGGCTCAGGTCACGTTTTTCCTCAGGTCTGGTTATTGACCTCAAGAGGCCGGACAACTCTACGCGGGCAAAAATTATCAGACATAAGGCCGAAAAGAACAACATTGCCATGCCCGACGATGTGGTGGAATTTATCAGCACCCATATTCACAGCAGTATCAGGGAGCTCGAAAGCGCCGTCATGACCATCACAGCAATGAGTTCTCTCATGAAAAGAGAGGTCACCCTTGATCTTGCGAAAGAACTGCTGGAAGGCACACTCGAAAAACAGCAGAGAATCAATATAAGTTATATCCAGGAATATGTAGCAAAAAACTTCGGCATAACCACAGAGAAGATGATTTCCCCGTCGCGAAAAAATGACGTCGTCTATCCAAGGCAAGTGGCCATATTCCTGTGCAGACGATACACAAAAGAATCCCTGCAGAGTATCGGCGCTGCCTTTTCGAGAAAGCACTCCTCGATAATACATTCTCTTGAAACCATCGATACGAAGTACACGCAGAATCTCAAGATAAAGAGAGAAATCGACTTTCTTATCGAGAGACTCGATTCTGAGGCCTCATAGCGGGAGGCATGACGGTACTGAGGCTATATCTCAATACCGGCTGCTTCTCTACTGAGATCGCGGAAATTATCCACTCCGGTAAAAAACTCCCTCATCATGGTTACCCAGTAGTACTGACCACGCCTGGTGAGTTGGATATTACCCGCATGTATTCGAACACCACCGATACCAAGGAAAAACAGACATTCCAGAGCGAGCACAGAGAAGATATGGGAGCCGAATTTCTTGCTGAATGCCCCGACATCGAGAGACAATCCGAACAATTCCATGAGAAAGGTGTAGCGGGCCATCTCTTTGGTTGAAAAGACCTTTTTTGCATAAAGAGGCAACACTCCCGAAGAGATACGTTTCATATAGCGCTCAAGGGAGAACGTATTCGCATAAATCGTACCGCCGGTGAGACCAAACGCCCCGCTTCCAACCCCCACGTACTCATTACTGGCAACAATATATTCGTCTATCATGGACACACCTTTCCGGGAAAAACACCACGCGGAGCTTGGCTCATAAAGGCCTTCCAGGTGCGAGGTCATCATCTGATAGAATAATTTCTCCTTTTTGTAACTCACCCGCCCCATAAGGTGCTCCATCTTCCCCCGCGTAGCATCGGAGATCATCAGGGGGTAGAATGTAATCTGGTCGGGCCGGATAGTTCTCAGCACTTCAAGATCTTGTGCAAACATCGCTGCGGACTGGATGGGAAAATTGTATATCATGTCAACATTGAGGGTATCCACATAACCTTGTGCATTGAGCAATCGTTCCTGCAGCGCTGAAGCGCTGCCGTATTTTTCGTACCTGCCGATACTCTTGAGGATATCGTCATTGAAGCTCTGTACGCCCACCGATACCCTCTTTACCCCGCTTTCGGCAAGGCTTGACAACGTGTCCCTGTCAAGCCTGTCAGGATTAGTCTCGATGGAGATCTCACTGGGAGAAAACAGGCGATGAACAAGCGCGAGCGTTTCCAAAAGTTCATCCATAAGGATGGTTGGGGTGCCGCCCCCGATATAGACGCCGTTAAATCGAAATCCGAGGTCATGATACATCATGATCTCTTTCTTCAAGGCCTGAAAATACTGCCGTGCACAGTCTTCAACAAAGGCAACCCGGTGAAAGGAGCAGTACGGGCACAGCTGTGTACAAAAAGGAATGTGGATATACAGGTGTATCGGTTCATCAGGAGGCATGGGAGAATCGATGTCACCACGATGTTCAAAGGCGAAATAATCAGAGGTCTTGTATTTCATATACGAGGCAATAAATTTTTCAATAAGCACACAATCACCTTACTATTTTTAGTAGATAGAGGATCAAAGAAATCAGGACACTCAATACTATACTCGTTGTAATCGGGAAATAGAAGCTGCTGCCCTCTCGTATGATCCGTATATCCCCGGGAAGCTTCCCGAACCAGGACAGGTTGACCCCGAGGTAGAATGCTGATCCTAAAAGGACAATCCCTGCACCGAATATAATAAGGAATAACCCGGCAGACTTCATGCCTCCCACCTATAGTGCAAAAACAATCATTATGCAAGGTAAGGAGTTGGTCTCCTTTTGATCCTGGACGAGGGCATAACCCCTTGTTCATATTGATGAGCTTGCACTTGAGTGTTTATCCATGGTAAGTATCTCCGCAATCAATGGGGTTAAACCGGGATCAAAAGGGAGGAATCCATGAAAGCACATCACTTCCTTGAAAAAATGGAGGAATTATAGTCAATGATCCCTGTTCGGGATACGAGCGTGTCACGGGGATTTACTCCAGCAACAGCCCTCATCATACTCATCAACTTCGGTATGTTTGTCGAGGAACTCCACATCGGTGAGCAGATCTTCCAGCTCTTCGCCATAAGCCCTTTCGATATTTACCACTATCTTACCAAAGGCACCGGATCTTTTCTTGATCTCCATTGGTCTATTCTCGTAGCAGGATTTATGCACGGAGGTTACATCCATCTCTTTGGAAATATGATCTTCCTTTCCGTATTCGGGCCGGCAGTGGAAAAACACATAGGCATGGTTCGTTATCTACTCTTTTACCTGAGCGCCATCTTTGTCTCATTCTATGCGCATACCATCTTTTACCCCACATCTCCTGTCCCGGTGGTGGGAGCATCGGGTGCCATTGCAGCAGTCATGGGGGCGCACCTTGTCTTCAATCCCAAAGCAAAGATTATGACCATCATCCCCCTGTTATTCTTTATCGAGGTGATCGAAATCCCCTCAATAGCATTCATGCTGGTCTGGTTCACACTTCAAGGAGCAAACGGATATTTGAGTATCCACTCTCAAACAACGGTTGCCTGGTTTTCCCACATCGGCGGATTTCTCATGGGCGTCGTCGT
>CAYRCP010000339.1:0-2945 GCA_964422755.1 uncultured Bacteriovoracaceae bacterium
GCGCTCCCTGTGGAGAAACAGGCGCAGGACTATCATTACCGTAAGCTCCATTGCCCTGGGCATCACCCTTGCGCTGTTTCTCATCAGCATGGCTGAGGGCATGTACAAGAAACTCATCGACGATGCGGTGCGGATGAATGCCGGACATGTAACCGTAGAAAACCGGGAATATGCCAGGGCACCGTCTGTAGACCTCGTGGTCCCATCGGTTTCCGCCATAGAATCTCTCGCACGGAAGATTCCTGCTGTGATCTCGATCAAGGTGCTGATTAACGGGCAGGCAATGATCTCCACTGGAAGCGGATCGGTAGGCGTCGGGCTTATCGGTGTCGATCCTGCCCTGGAAAAAGCCGTCTCCCCACTGGCTCGCACCATAACAAGCGGCAGATATATTCGTGCAGATGACGAGCGCGGCGTCATGATCGGGTCAGGCATTGCGCAGAGGCTGGAACTGGAGCCCGGGATGAAGCTGGTGGTCACCTGCAACGACTCCGCAGGCGAGCTGGTCAATGAGATGCTCCGCGTTACCGGGATCTTTTCCACCGGCATGGAGGAAGCCGACGGCTACCTGATCCAGGTTCCGCTCAGTGTCGCCAGGAGGATTTTCCGCCTCGGCGATGACGAGGCCACCCAGGTGGGTATGGTTCTGTCTTCTCCCGGGTTGCAGAAAGAGGTAATACACCTGCTGAAAGAACAGCTTGCCCCAGGTAATCTGACGGTACTGCCCTGGCAGGAGGTCATGCCTGATCTTGCCGGCTTTATGGCCGTTGACAAGGGTTCCAATTACGTGTTCCAGGGCATCATTATCTTTCTGCTGAGTTTTACCATCTTGAATACCATTCTCATGAGCGTGCTGGAACGCAACCGGGAATTTGCAACGCTTCTGGCCCTTGGAACATCCCCTTCTCTGCTGAGAACCCAGGTACTCATAGAGACCATGCTCATCGGCCTTTTAGGGTGCGGACTCGGCCTGGGCATCGGCGGCTCCATCAGCTGCTACTTTCATATACACGGACTGGACCTGCAATCTCTCTTTGGAGAGAACCTTACCATTACCGGATTTGCAGTGGACCCCGTGATTTATAACTACCTCGGCATTGATCTCTTTGCCTGGCTTGGGGGGCTGGTCTTTTTTCTCACCATGTGTATCGGCCTCTACCCGGCATTCAAATCAACACGCATCTCTGTCGTAGATGTTCTGCGATCGAGATAGGGAGTTTTAGATGAACGATCTCATCAGACTGGAAAAGGTTACCAAAGAATACCGCGACAACGGCGTGCCGGTCATGGCCCTGGGCGGGGTAGACCTGAGTATTGCGCAGGGTGAATTCACCGTTATTATGGGTCCTTCGGGGTCGGGAAAAAGCACGATACTCAACATCATGGGCGGCCTCGACCAGCCGACTTCGGGCCTGGTGGAGGTTGCCGGCAGGGATACATCCGTGCTGTCAAACACTCAGCTGAGCAGGCTGAGGCTGTATAAGATCGGGTTTGTCTTCCAGGCGTACAACCTCGTCCCGGTACTGACTGCATACGAAAATGCAGAATATGTCCTGATGCTCCAGGGAATGCCTGCACATGAACGCAGGGATCGCATCATGAACCTTTTGAAAACGGTCGGGCTGGAAGGTCTGGAAAGCCGTTTCCCCCGTGAGCTTTCAGGAGGACAGCAGCAGCGCGTGGCGATTGCCCGGGCCATTGCGCCGGAGCCGGAACTGGTTCTGGCAGACGAACCCACGGCCAATGTTGATTCAAAGACCTCCGGATCACTGCTGGAATTGATGATGCAATTGAATGCCGATAAAGGGGTGACTTTTCTCTTTTCCACCCATGATCCGGCGGTAATGCAGCGTGCCCGCAGGATTATCAGGCTCAAAGACGGCCTGATCGATGCAGATCAGCAAAATCCGCGAGGAACAGCTCTGTGAGCACGATTTTCTTCCGGCTGGACCTGGCAGCAACCATCACCTTTTTTATCATCCTCCTGCTCTCTTCGCCCGTGCATGCGTTCTACAGCGCACAAGGTGGTAACTGCAGCATCGATACCGGCGGCAGTATCAGAGAAGTCGGTGCCGGTATCAGAAATTATGACGCTCCTGCAGTGTTCGGCCCCGACAACGACTATGACGGAACCTCTCAGACGCTGCTGAGGCTCACATCAGTTGGAAATATCACTCCTTCCCTCTCCTTTGAGGTCCACCTCCTCCAGGGTTTTTTCTATTCTACCCATGGAACAGGCGCCCTCTTCCCCGGTTCTACCGCTTCATCACCGCTGCCGGATCGATACCGCATAACAGAGTCTGCCTGGGACTGGGCCGAAGATGACGATTTCAGGGCAAGCCTCGATGCAGACAGGCTGTATGTACACTATTCGCAGGGCACAACCGACCTGACGATAGGCAGGCAGGCAATAAACTTCTCTCAGGCCTATTTCTGGAATCCCCTGGATGTTTTCCTCGCATTTGACCCCGAGGCTTATGATCGCGACTACAAACCCGGAGTTGATGCAGTGAGAGCCGATGTTGAGCTCGGCAGTTTTTCCAGCCTGACCTTTGTGGCGGCCCTGGGAAGAGAGCTCAGGGTCAATGCATCACCCTCAGATATCCGGGTCTCAGCAGAATCATTCGCTGACGAGCCATGGTACGGATCCGCGCTCATGGGAAGGATCAGCACCAACTACCGGGACTGGGACCTTTCCGCCCAGGCAGGAAAGGTCTACGGCGGATACACCATGGGTGCCGGATTTACCGGGGAGCTTTGGGGCATGGGTTTTCGCGGAGAGGCAGAATATTTCCTTGCCAGCGGAGACAGCACAGCCATGCTCATCGATGCAAACGCCCCAGGCTCCCTGCGCCGGGTCGACCTGGTGAAGGACCACCTCATCGTCGTTGCAGGCGCGGATTACCGGTTTGCAAACAGCGTGTATTGCAACATGGAGTTCCTCT
>CAYRCP010000340.1:0-2937 GCA_964422755.1 uncultured Bacteriovoracaceae bacterium
GGCTCATTGACGTACGGCACGAACAGGCTGCAGCAATGATGGCCCATGCATGGACCATCTACCGCGGTCAGCCGGGCGTCTGCCTCCTCACAGCAGGTCCGGGTTTTACCAACTCGCTGACAGGGCTGGTGAATGCATCTCTTGAGAATGCACCGGTTGTCTTCATCTCCGGCACTTCGCCGGTGAGAGACCAGGAAAAAGGTGCGCTCCAGGAGATCAAGCAGGCAGACATGATAAAATCCTATGTGAAGTGGCACGGGATCTGTTACGACATCAGGCGCATCCCCGAGTATCTTTCCACTGCTTTCAGACAGGCGACATCGGGCAAACCCGGGCCTGTATTCCTGGAACTCCCGCCGGATGTGCTCAACATCAAGGTAAACGAAGATGCGGTGCTGCCGGCAAGAAAAGGAACCATCGCCTACAGATCGCAGCCGGATTCTTTGGCCGTAGGTGAGGCGGCAGACCTCATCAATCAGGCGAAAAAGCCCCTGATTATCGGCGGCGGCGGCGTGGGATCGAGTGCGTGCGATGAAGACCTCAAACAATTTATCGATACCTCGGGCATCCCCTTTGTCCTCATCAATACCGGCAGGGGGGCGCTGCCGGACGATCACCCGCTCTCTTTGTGGGACGGCGGCATGATGGCCATTCTCACAGCAGCATCCCAGGCAGATCTCATCATATCACTGGGTGTGCGCTTCAACTGGCTGCTCATGTTCGGGCAGGTCTTTCCGCAGGCCAAACATATCCGCGTTGATATCGATGCCGCCGAGATAGACAGAAACAGGATATCGGATGTCGGCCTCGTGGGAGACATCTCTCTTGCCTTGAAAGAACTGAACCAGCAGGTAACCCCTCAGGACCATAGTGAATGGCTCGCCAGCCTGAAGGCCGCATACCTGCCCATGGTTGCCGAAGAGATAAGCGCACGGAATACCCCGTCCGACCCCATCCATCCCCAGAGACTGGTTGCACTCATCAAAGAGGCAATCGGCGATGATGCGATCTACATCATCGATGGAGGAGACACCTCATACTACGGCGCAACCGGTCTGACCGCCAAGGAGAAAGCAGCCATATATGCCTCGGCAGGAGGCCAGTTCGGCTGCCTCGGCACCGGCATCCCCTTTGCCATGGCCGCAAAGCTTGCCCGGCCGGAAAAGAAAGTGGTTCTCATAAACGGTGACGGCTCCTTCGGGCTCAATGCCATGGAATTTGAAACAGCATCGCGCCACAACATCCCCTTTATCTGCATTATCAATAATGACCAGGCATGGGGAATGATCAAGCACGGACAGGAACTCTGCTATGGAGGAGAAAGGCTCATCGGTTCACAGCTCGGGGTTGTCCACTATGAGAAGATGGTTGAAGGCCTTGGCGGACATGGCGAATTCGCAGATAAGGATGCCGACGTTATACCCGCCATAAAGAAAGCCCTGGCCTCAGGCAAACCCTCCTGCATAAATGTATTGACCGATACCTGCGCAATCAGCCCCATGACACTGCAGTTTGCAGACGGGCTCAAGATGGAGTAGCTCATGAAAGCGCTGAGGTTTAGTGTATCAGTACCCCAGTATGTCACACTCAAAGCATTGGGCCTGGTAAACAAAAAACTCTACTACGAAGGCCCCATGGCCACGGTTAAGCTCGTGGACATTCCCGAACCAGCGCTTCCCTCACCCCAGTGGGTGAAGATCAAGACAATCGCCTGCGGCATGTGCGGCTCGGATGTAAACCTCATCTTCCTCAAGGATTCTCCGTCGGCATCCCCCTTCACCTCGTTCCCCTGCATACTCGGCCATGAGCTGAGCGGGGTGATCGTGGAGAAGGGCAGCGACGTAGACGACCTGGAGGTGGGCGACATTGTTACCATCTCTCCCCACCTCAACTGCCATGCCCGGGGCATCGATCCAATATGCCCGGCATGCAGTTCGGGCAAGTGGGGCAGCTGTGAGAATTTTGCCGAAGGCATGCTTGCCCCGGGGATGTTTACCGGGATATGCAAGGATACGAGTGCCGGTTTTGCAGAGTACCTCATAGCCCATAGGAGCCAGGTGTTTGCCCTGCCCCCGGAAATCTCTCACGAAGAAGGTGCCATGATGGAGCCCCTGGCAGTCTGCCTGCAGGCTGTCTTGGACAACACGCCGGCACAAGGCGAGCAGGTGCTGGTCATCGGCGGCGGGGTAATCGGCGCGCTCGTTGTACAGGCCCTGAACGCCCTGAACACCGGCTGCACCATAACGCTCTCGGAACCGTCGCCTTTCCATGCAGAGCTCTGCAGAAAATTCGGCGCCGAACATGTCTTCTCCGATGGAGATATCCTCTCCCATACCGAGGAGATCACCGGGGCACGGCGCTACAAGCCCATGCTCGGCACCGACATGCTCATGGGAGGATTTGCCAAGATATTCGATACCGTAGGGAGCAGGGAAACACTCAATATGAGCCTGCGGGCCATGGCGGCAGGAGGTGTACTCTCCGTGGTGGGAATCGGACACGATATTACGCTCGATCTCACGCCGTTGTGGTTGAAACGGCAGACTATCAAAGGCGTATTCTCTTCCGCGTTCATGCCCGTAGACGGCAGGATGACGCACGTTTTCGATCTTGCCATCGACCTTGCAAGAAAAGGCAAGGTCTCGCTTACAGAGATGGTTACCCACATCTATACCCTCGATAAATTCCCGGAGATGATCGAGACAAATATGGCAAAATCCCGCAAAGGTGCGGTCAAGACCATGGTGAAGTTTAACAGCTATGAGGTGTGATCCCACAAAATCCGTGTGATCGGTGCACCGGTGTTTTCTTCAGTGCAGAGATCATTGCGTCCCTATCGAGCCATCAGTTAAGGGGCAGAGCAGAGTCTATGTATAAATGTGCTTTTTTCTGTTTATTATTGAGCTTTATTTCTGTATGGCTCATCTCATGAGGTGG
>CAYRCP010000341.1:0-2928 GCA_964422755.1 uncultured Bacteriovoracaceae bacterium
TGCGGCTTTTTCTTTTCTTCTGATTTTTTCTTGTCTCTGCCTTTTGCCATATGAAACCTCCAATATGCTTATATACATAATAACTTCCCGACTAACAGAGGGAATCTCGTTTCTTAGCATGATAACGTTCATGTAACTATTCATGTGTATAGTGCCCTGAAAGAACTGCCCTTGGGGTGCAAAGGCACAAGCACACGTTCATGACATCGCAAAGAGTCTGACAGCGATATCCTAGCGAAGTAATACTGTGGTCAACAACTTACTCTTCGCCCGGTTTCCTGTCACCATAAATAAGCCATCTTGGATAATAGAGTCCCCATTGAATGGCCGCTGCCCTGAGTATAAAAATCACACCGATGGCATATAATCTATTAAAATCATGCAGGGGAAACAGGTAGTTCAGGAGGGTAAAGACAACAGCGCCAAGCAGTGCAGGGGTTGCATAAAACTCTTTGCCGAGAAGAAGGGGCATTCTGCCGGTCAGGATGTCACGAATCATACCGCCTGCAATTCCGGTAATAACCCCCATCAATACGGCAACCGGCTCGGAAAACCCGAGACTCATGGTTTTTTCCGTTGCTAGGACAGTAAACAGGGACAAGCCGAAGCCGTCAATGAATAACAGTAATCGCAGGACATGATTCACATACCGGATCAGGAAAAATGTCAGGACAGAAGCGAACAGGGATACCCAGAGATACGACAGATCGGCGATCCAGAACACCGGATTGACATCTATGATCATGTCGCGCAAGGTACCGCCGCCAAGTGCAGTAACCACACCAAGCAGGACAATGCTGAAGATATCCATATCTTTTTTGCCGGCAGCTATGACCCCGGTGATGGAAAAAGCAGCTATGCCGATCATCCCCAAATAATAAATCATGCCTTTATTATCACACAATCCTCATGAGGTTCACCATCACAGAAAATGACGATAACCCCTGCGATTGTCAGCCTTCTCTGCCCTCGCCGGCTATGGCTTTCATTTCCTGTTTCCAGTCACCAATCAGTGCCCCACTTTGCCTTTTCCTGCAAGAGGAAAGTAAATATCCGGTTTTGATTCCCGATTTGAATATCATAATGCCACAATTCTCAATCTGGCATTTTTTTCTGAACGTCTGAGCAAAAAATATGATTTGCTTTCAACGCGAAAGATGATATTACAGCGCACGACCTATGGACCGCAGGAGCAAATCCTGTGGTCCTTTTATTTAATAAAAAGGAGTCAGTTGCAAAAGTTTACAATTGTCATTCCCGCGACTTTCATGTGAGTTTTGCAATTACCTCAAAAGGATAAAAATGATTTGTGCAAACGACGTCACCCTCTCATACGGTAAGAGGGTATTGTTTAAAGATGTGAATATAAAGTTTACCCCGGACAACTGTTACGGACTCATCGGTGCCAACGGAGCAGGAAAATCCACATTCCTGAAAATCCTTGCCGGCGATCTCGAACCGGATTCAGGGACCATATCAGTGGGACCAAGAGAGCGAATTGCAGTTTTACGGCAGGATCACTTTGCCTTTGACGATGAGGTCGTTTTGAACACGGTAATCATGGGCCATGAAAAATTGTACAGGATTATGGCGGAGAGGGATGCACTTTATGCCAAGCCCGATTTTTCCGAAGAAGACGGAATCAAGGCAGGTGAGCTCGAGGCTGAATTCGGAGAGATGAACGGCTATGATGCAGATACTGAAGCTGCGGTTCTCTTAAACAGCCTGGGCATTCCCGAAGAGATGCACCTCAAGAAAATGAGAGAACTCGAAGGCGGGGAAAAGGTGCGGGTACTCCTTGCCCAGGCCCTGTTCGGAAACCCGGACGTCCTGCTCCTGGACGAGCCCACCAACAATCTTGACATCAAGTCGATTGCCTGGCTTGAAGAGTTTCTCTACCGGTTTCAAAATACGGTCATCGTGGTATCACACGACCGTCATTTCATGAACCAGGTGTGCACCCACATTGCAGACATTGATTTTGGCAAGATCTCAGTGTACATGGGCAACTATGACTTCTGGTACCAGGCCAGCCAGCTCAAGCTGAGGCAGCAACAGGCGGAAAACAAGAAGACTACGGAGCGGGCCGATGAATTAAAGGCGTTTATCCGGCGGTTCAGTTCCAACGCCTCAAAATCAAAACAGGCCACTTCCCGAAAGAAACTCCTGGAGAAACTCACCTTGGAGGATATGCCGATATCGTCAAGAAAGTACCCGTTTATCAGCTTCACGCCGGAACGACCCTGCGGTAACGTGATCCTGAAAGTGGACGGGCTCACCAAGACCATCGATGGCGAGATGGTTCTGGACAATGTGAGTTTTACCGTAAGGAACGGGGACAAGATCGCTTTTATGGGCAGCAACAGCCTCGCCAGGACCACCCTTTTCCAGATTCTGGCCGGGGAGATCAAACCGGACAGCGGTACGTTCTCCTGGGGCATCACCATCACCCACTCCTATTTTCCCAAGGAACACAGCGCCTATTTCAACGGCGAGATGACCCTTGTCGAGTGGCTCATGCAGTTCTCGCCCCCTAAAGAGGACGCGAGTTTTGCCCGGGCCTTCCTGGGACGCATGCTTTTTTCCGGGGATGAGGCCATGAAAAAGGTAGACGTGCTCTCCGGCGGGGAAAGGGTTCGCTGCATGCTCTCACGGATGATGCTTTCTCAGTCCAATGTCCTGATGCTGGATGAACCCACCAACCACCTCGACCTGGAATCGATCACGTCCTTAAATGAAAGCCTGCTCAAATTCCCGGAGGTGATTCTGTTCACCTCCCATGACCACGAGTTCGTCAATACCGTGGCAAACCGGATTATCGAGATCACTCCGGGCGGCGTGATCGATCGGCTCATGACGTTTGACGAGTATATTGAAAGCACGGAAGTTGCCCAAACCCGCGAAGCATTCATCCGCAAGGCCGCATAA
>CAYRCP010000342.1:0-2898 GCA_964422755.1 uncultured Bacteriovoracaceae bacterium
AGTCGGCAGAGGTCTACTACAATATCGGCTATATCAAGACAGCCCAGGGAGAATACGACGAGGCCCTGGCGGCCTTCAGAAAAGCCACCCAGATCAATCAGATGTTTGCCAAGGCATACAAGGCAATGGCTGAGGTATACGTCAAGATGGGAAACAGGGACATGGCCGAGAAATACCTGCAGATGGCAGGGGATATCTTCCTGGAAAGGGAGATGCATGAAAGTGCCGAGAGTGTCTTTAACGAGATCCTCCAGATCAAACCCGACACCATCAATGTCTATAATTCCCTGGGGATCCTCTACCGGAGACAGAACAGGACCGAGGATGCCATCAAGCTCTATGAAAAGGCCATCAAGATAAATCCCCATGACGAAAATATTCACTTCAATATGGGCAGGGCCTACCTGGATCTGGAAAATCCGCAGATGGCGAAAAAGTGTTTTAATAATGCCCTGAGGATCAATCCCCGATTCGATACCGCCAAGGGGATGATCGAGGCAATCAACTCAATGGATAAAGCTCACTGATACTTCTGCAGTTCAAACAGTTTCCTGTCCTGTGTTGCCACGATATGGTAAAACTTGTCCTGGGGGATATAGATATAGGGCACATCTTCTTCACGCCGGTAGAGGAAATGTGAAAGGATCATCCTGTTTACTGCCCGGTGACCGATGATCATGATGTTATCTGTTTTTCTGTTGAGGAAAAATGCCTTTTTCACCCCGATCTTGATCCGCTCCTTCATGGAGTTGTACCCCTCTCCACCCGGGTAGACATAGTTATACTTGTCGGCCTTGCGGGCGGAGTATACATCAAGCATGGTACGTTGAATCTCGTCATAACTCATGCCCTCGCAGATGCCTGCGTTTATTTCATTGAACTCCTTCAGCGGCACGATAGTACAATCCTTCTGGAGTTTCTGAATGGCCTGTGCCGTCTGGATGGTCCTCTTTTTTTCGCTCGTAAAGATGTATGCGATCTTTTTCTTGTGAAAAAAGCGCCCGAGAGCACTCGCCTGTTCCAGGCCTTTGGGCGTAAGATCCGCATCACCGCCGATGCGGTCGTCCACATTAAAGTAGGTCTCGGTATGACGGATGAGAAAGAGAGATTTCACCACGTCGGTGACCAGGCAGTCCCGTATCCTCGAATACAGGGGCAACTGGTCGGTGAGCTGTTCGTCGAAGATCTTATTGTGCAGCGAGTCCATGCGAAGGAAGTTTCTCTCTGTTCCCAGATCATCGCAGATCATCTTGTAATAATTGATCCTCTTTTTAAACTCAGAGATGGCCTTTTCTTCCGGCAGGCAGGCGAATTCAGGGGATTTGACCTTGTAGCGAATGCTCAAGTTCACGATCTCTTCGTCGTTATTGACACACTGGATATAGAGGATCGGATGATCGGTCAGATGTTCCTCAATCAGGGCCCTGCGGTCGCTGGTAACGTTTGTCGCATCCAGGATCGCCACCTGCCCTTTTCCCTTAAGATACTGCTTTGCATTCCTGATATTCATGAGCGCAAATTTTCGTCTCAGCTCCACTGCTTCGCCGTTTTTCGGATTGTAGAAGTGCGAGGACCAGGTATCCATCTCAGGGGCGTATTTTCTCCTGAGAACGCCATTGTTGAATATCCGCGTGGGAATAGCGTTCTTTTTGAACACATCCAGCATCCTGAAGGCCACGGTTGATTTGCCCTGTGAAGGCAGGCCCACCATTGCGATATAGAGTTTCTCGTCCTTTAGCGTCATGGATTATGCAATAGCATCGAACTATTTCAGAGACAAGCACTTTCAACCCCGGGTGCACGCCCCCTTAAGACCTGCAAAAACCAGAGGGGTCGTCCGCAACCTGCAGGGTAATAAAGTCAGTATCGATTCCGTAGCAGCAGACAGTATCCGGGGATGATAGGAAGTACCTCTTTACATAAGGCTGGTTAAAGGAAATTAAACCCTCAAAGAGATGAAAAAAGCTTGACAAGAATTTATCCAATCGTTAGAAACTCTCTTACAGCTGCTGGGGGATCGTTCAACGGTAGGACTACGGACTCTGACTCCGTCAATCCAGGTTCAAATCCTGGTCCCTCAGCCAATTTGTTTATGGTCCCATCGTCTAGTGGCCTAGGACAACGGCCTCTCACGCCGTAAACAGGGGTTCGATTCCCCTTGGGACTACCAAATTTTCCTAATTAAAAGGGGCGGTTACACCGCCTCTTTTAATTTACCTACCGACTCCATACCCGTGGTCGGGACATGTGGTCGGGAATTCCTACCTGACAATAATTCCAAAGCTGGTCTTACTGGCTCAAGTCCCCGTATGTATCTTTCTGTGGTCGTGAGGTTCTTATGCCTGAGAATTCTCTGAATCGTGACCATGGGAACATCAGCCTGGGCAAGGATGCTTGCAGTCAAGTGCCGTATGGCATGGAAGCCAAACGGCTTCACCCCTGCCCTTTTGCAAAGCCCTGGCATGAACTGTCTTCGCATTGTAAACGGTTTATTGGTCATGCCATCGACAAACACCCATTCATGATGAGCCACTTGTTTATGTGCCAACAGTGCATTGAAAAGTTCATCAGTCATGGGAAGCCAGTCATACTCCAGGTTTCCTCCCTGACGTTTCCGTGTGCCGATCCTGACTCGCTGGTTTGCAAAGTCAACATCCACCCACCTGAGACGCAGCAGTTCGGATTTCCTGGCTGCCAAATGAAGGTATGCAAGGAGCATGATACTGTCCTGGCCTTGAGCCCCATCATAGACTTTCCAGAAATCCTTCTCCGGTGGAATGTACCGAGGATGTCTTACTTCCGGAAATTTTTCAACCATGCATGGATTGGGGGATGGAAGATTGATATACTTTATTCCCCAGTTCCAAGCGGCCATAAGGTTCTTACGGTCTTTATTCG
>CAYRCP010000343.1:0-2891 GCA_964422755.1 uncultured Bacteriovoracaceae bacterium
GTGAGTAGTTATAAAACCGTTATTGTGTATGGTGTTATGGATTGGAGATGAAAGAGAAGATAACCCTGTGTGTACTTGTCATCATGGTTTTTTCCCTGGCCGGCGGCTGCGCTTTTTTCAAGGGTTCTAAGCCCCCTCCTGCATTATGGGATGACCAATCCAGGCAGACCCTGATGTCGAGCACCGAGTCCTTTGTTTTCAGGGATGAATTCAGGGCGATTCTCGACAATCTCATAGAGCAGTACTGGGATGCCAGCGGCAACTGGAAGGGTGATATGCAGGGGGATGCAACGCTGTTTGCCTCCATGCTTCTCTTTGCGCTGAGCAATGATACCGAAGATGCAGTCATGGCCCGGATGGCACAGCAGACGGTGACCTATGAGACCTCACTGGTGAAGAGGTTTTTTTACTATCCGGTTATCCATATGGACCTGGTCATGGGGTTTCCTGCGCTGGCTCAGCCGTATCTGTTTACCGGAGACGATGCCTACAGGTTTCTCTTCCTGACCGGTGTGCGATCAGGAAACATCATGATATCTCTGATGCCCGGGACCTTTGTGCCTTTTGTGCATGACCGGGCAACACTCTATGCGACGTCCGGTTATCTGTGTTTTCTTGCATATGAGATGGCGGAGACGGAGTTTCAGAAAAATTCATTCAGGAAAAAAGGGCTCGACTGGATAGAAAAGGCCAACAGGGACTGCTGGAATGAGGAAACAGGGCTGTATGAGTATTCGAAGATCCTGGACTGGCCGCAGACAACAATGATGATGGCTCTTGCCGCTGCATACAGGGCAACCGGAGAGGTGTCCTGTCTCGATCAGTGCCTGTGCGTATTGAATGCAATGGAAGAACTCTGCTTAGACACCGTGCGGGGAGGATACCGGGGGCATCCTGATCTGTCGAGAAAGGGGCTGTCGGGCAATAACAACATGATTTGGGTGTTGCTCGATCTGTACGAAATAACCGGTGAGAGGATGTATCTCGACAGGGCGCGCTCCACGCTGGAATGGGTCCTCAGCGAGGATCTCTATGATGCCCAAGAGCATATCATCTATCACCACTGGGATGATCTGGGCGGCCGTGCCGGATATTTCTGTACCGGGTGCAACTTTCAGACGCTCTACAATATATACCGGTTGAACACGGTGGTGCCGCCACAGTAAAAGCCCTTTGCTGCAGGTTTTTCTCCGTGAATATACGCTCAGTGCTATTGTATGTATTGATTATTCGCGGCGCACAAATATATTTTTCCTATGGAATGATGTGAAGACCCATTAAGAGTGAACGCCCGGAGGAACGAGATGTTTGAAAAAATTCTCTACCCGACAGATTTCTCGGAGGTTTCAACCAAGGTTTTGGGCTATGTGAAAAGGCTGCGGGAGACCGGTACGCAGGAGGTGGTGGCTCTCCATGTGATTGACAAGAAGTCTCTTGAGTTCATGTTTTATGATACGCAGAAATCTCTGGAAGCCGAGACCGAACTCATACAAAGGGCACAACAGGACATGGAACGGATTGTTGATGAATTGAACCGGTGCGGATTCATTGCACGGGCACGAATAGAGACGGCAGACCCGTTCCGGGAGATAGTGCGGATCGAGGAAGAGGAAGATATCTCCCTGATTGTTATCGGTTCTCACGGCAAGAGCAATATCGAAGAAATGCTTTTAGGCTCGGTATCTGAAAAGGTCGTGAGAAAGGCCAAGGGGCCGGTCCTCGTTGTAAAGCGCTGACACCTTGCACATACATAGATGAGGGCAGGGCAGGGAGGTATAATCAATCTCGTGAACACGCACGTACAATCCGGTTTCCTGCCGGAGCGCTTAAGCGTCATCAAAGACGCAGCGGGATGCGAAGAGAGAAAAGCTCTCAGGGTGTGGGTGCCGGGTTTCATGCCTGAAAGCGACGCGGTATGAACATCTATTCTCTCATGCTCACCGCGATGCTGCTCCCCATACTGATTGTGCAGGGGGTTGCGGTAAAGCTCAGGACCCCGGTGCTCTCTCATGCCTCCGGAGACCCCTGGGGGCTGGTTGAAGGACCGGGAGTACCCTTGCATCTCATGGTTCTGGGGGAGTCAACCGTGGCAGGCCTTGGTGTGGATACCTGTGATCAGGCCCTGGCCTCGCAGACGGCTTCCGCCCTGGGGAGAAAGACCGGCCGGTCTGTCAGTTGGGCCTCATTGGGCCGGACCGGCATGATGGCATATGATCTGCGCAAAAATTATCTTGAGAAGGTGGCTTGCCTCAAGGCTGATATCATCCTGATTTCTCTGGGAGTCAACGATGTTTTGCACATGCACGGTCCCGGGAGATACGCACGGGATCTCCTCGATCTCATTGGCGAACTGCGCAGGCTTTTTGGAGACATCCCCATTATGCTCAGCGGGGTTGCTCCCATAGGGTATTTCCCGGCAATACCCCAGCCGCTTAGATATGTTCTGGGACTTCGCGCGAGGGTCCTTGATCAAGCTGCAGCTGTGCTGTGTCGATCATTAAGGAATGTACACCATTGTTCCACTCCGCATGCAGCTTCTCTGATACGGATAAGCTTCGCCTCAGACGGTTTTCACCCCAATGCCACAGGCTATGCCCTCCTGGGTAATTTTCTCGGGGAGAGCATGGCGAAGTATCTCGGATGATAGAAATATCTGCCTGATGCATACTACACTCCTGAATGTTTTAAAGTAGTTATATAGAGGGATTCAGGCTGTAGGGTTTTAGACTGTTAGGTCTATTCACTGCCAAGTCCCTTTATTCTATCTCCAGCCTTTTATCTTCTACTAACAGCCTAACAGTCTTCAGTCTACAGCCTAAATAGTCACCCCAAGATCATGTATCATCAGTTCTGGCAGGATTGTCCCGGTTGTGATACCTCAATGATAGTTG
>CAYRCP010000344.1:0-2890 GCA_964422755.1 uncultured Bacteriovoracaceae bacterium
ATATGACGGGGCATATGTCGGGAAAGCGAAAAACATTATCTAGGTGAACTGATCCGATGAAAAGAGATCTGGCATTTTTCAAGAGTAAGGTTGCCCTGAGGATATCCATCCTTTTTATCATCTGTGCCATTGTTCCCATGACAATTCTTGCCGTCATCTCATTCTTTCAGATAAACCGGCAGCTTGATATGAATGCGAGGGACCGTCTTCATAAGGAGGCAATATCAAGAAGTACGTTGATCTTCGAGCGGCTGATCCTTGTTGATGCGGAACTGGAAATGTTCATGGCTCACCTGGATGAGCATTTTTCGGGGCAGATGGATATTCAATATGCCGAACGTCATGAACCCCTGCGCAATCGGTATGCATCCATGAGCCTTGTTGCTGAAGATGGAAGACTCATTGCTGAGTTTCTGGGGCATATCCCTGAAACTTTCCTGCGAAACAAAGATCGCCTGGCAGATTTGTTTTCAGAAAGATTCCTTGTGTTCACATCAAAGTATGACCAGCAATCAGCTTCTCTGATCTTTGTCTGTATGAAGACGACTCTGTCTGACGGGGCCGATGCTGTTTTATTGGCTGAGATCAAACCGGAGTATCTTCTCGGGTTGAGCCAGGAAGAGATCATGTATGATCAGGTCAAGATCTCCATCATTGAGGGGGACCGTATTATTTACTCATCCATTTCCCGGGACTGCGATGACAGCCTGCTGAACAGATTGCCTCCTCTTCCCATGCGGGCGGGCAGTTTTAAATGGGATTATGGAGGCAAAACATTCGTTTCCAGCTGTGCCCAGGTGTTTATCAAAAGCAGGTTTCACGGACCCGTATGGACGCTTGTCCTCAGTCAGTGGGAAGAGTATATCCACGTCCCTATGGCAAGGTACAGGTTGTCATTTATCTTGTTGTTTTTTATAGCAATCCTTAGTGTCCTGTTTCTGAGTACGAACCAGATCAGGAAGAGTCTAATGCCCCTTTTCAGGCTCAAAGAAATTACCCGCAATATTTCACGAGGTGACTTCACTTCCCGGATCGAGGTGGAAGGCAGCGATGAATTCTCTGCCCTGGCAGAATCGTTCAATACCATGACGGAAAAACTCGATTACCAGTTTAAGACACTGAGAACGATGGCAAGCATCGATCATGCAATCCTCTCCGTGCTCGATACTGAAAAGATCGTGGATACGTTCATTTCGCGTGCCGGTGATGTGTTGCCATGCGATTCTGTGAGCATCTGTCTCTTGGATAGTCAAACAGATGATACATGGCATAATTATACAAAAGATTTCGTTCATCCCGGGAAGAAGATAAGTAAGGCTATGCAGATTCCCGGAGGGGAACTCGGTCAACTCTACCAGAACAGGGAATACATGATATTGGATTATAAGCATGCCATTCCCAGCTACCTCACCACGATGTCGACACAGGGAATACGGTCGTTTTTAGTCCTGCCGATTCTTCTCAAGGATAAAATATCGGCAATAGTGTCCCTGGGAAACTGGGAGCAAACAGACTATTCGAAAGATTTTCTGATGCAGGCAAGACAGATAGTGGATAGAATTGCTGTTGCGCTTTCAAACACTGATCTTGTGGAGGATCTGAACAGGCTCAACTGGGGAACCCTGCAGACACTCGCACGGGTTGTCGACGCAAAGTCTCACTGGACAGCCGGACACTCGGAGCGTGTTGCTGATATTGCTGTCAAGATCGGTGTAGCAATGGGGCTTTCCGTTCGAGAGATTGATGCACTGAAGAAGACCGGCCTTCTCCACGATATCGGCAAGATCAGCACCCCGAAAGTACTCCTCGATAACCCGGCAAGCCTTACTGATGAGGAGTTTAAGATCATTCAGGAACATCCGGTGAACGGTGCCGGGATACTCGAACCTATTACCCCATACAGGGAGATTATTCCCGGAGTGCTCCAGCATCATGAACGTTTTGACGGGAAAGGGTATCCGGACGGCATATCCGGCAGGGAGATTGCATTGTATGCCCGTATCATTGCGGTTGCCGATACCTTTGATGCCATGATCTCCGACAGGCCGTATCGCGAAGGCAAGAGCTTGCCTTTTGTTATCAGGGCGATAAAACAAGAGGCCGGACATCAATTCGACCCAAAGGTTGTGGCGGCATTTCTTAGTGTGATTACCCAGGAATCTTTTATGGAGGTACGTGCATGAAGGAAAATAACATCTGTCTTGCTGTGCTCATAATCTGTGTAGCATCAGTTTTGTGCATGCAGTGTTCAAAAAGCTCGACATCGCCGATGGAGATTGTTGGCGTATGGACAACACCTGACGAAAACTATGCAGGTGAATCTATCGAGTTCACCTCAGGGATGATCATCATGAACTCTGTTAGCCGGGGCGTGTTCGAGTACACCATTGACAAGGTGAAATCCAAGGAAGGCCATCTGTATAACAGTACTTTCTATACCGTTTACTACACTGATCAATCAGGGGAAAAGAACCTCCTCAACCTCATTTATACTCCAGAAGAGGGCGGTACACTGATGTTTAAATCCGAACAGGACATTTTCTGGAAAAGGATATAGTGCATTGCTAATTTCTCGGTGAGAAACGAACATAGGTATCTCTGGGGACCTTGTAGAGCGTGATGCTGATTCCCTGTTCCGGGCTCACTGACATGGAAATGTAGTTGTTTGCGAGATTTTTTCTCAACTCAATAATTTTCTTGTGCAAATACCAGGTCTGGTAATATCCGGGGATTCCGAGGAGTCGTTTCACCTCTGATGGCGGGATAATAAAACCCTGACACTCGTTCCTGATCAATTCTTTGATGATTGTTACGGTTTGACTGCAACGCCGGTCCTCTCGAATGTTTATATGTTCTCCCATGATCAAGCGCCCCTTTTGTTTTAAGCTGC
>CAYRCP010000345.1:0-2883 GCA_964422755.1 uncultured Bacteriovoracaceae bacterium
AGGGAGTCTATTCCATGATGGATCACGTATTCGAGCACTTCGGCCATTGCTATGAAGACGCACCCCGCATCCTTGCCACTGGCCCTGCCGCGATTGCCACGGATTTCGGAGCGATCTGCTCGGCCCCGATCTCCAGGGGAAAGGTCAGTTACGTCGACACCTGGGCAGGCAGAGGCGGTCTGGGTACAAAGATGCTCAAAGAGCACGGTATTGCAGCCGTGATCTATGGAGGAACCCATATTGAAGAAGACTTCCGCGACAGGAAGGTTGCCGATCAATGGTTTGAAAACAAATACAACCAGAGGCTAGCGGCCAAGGATTTCGAAGCCACCACCAAGTATCGCTTTGATCCGAAGTTCGCCACCGGAGGAACCTTTGGCGTGAATTACACCACCATTGGCGGTTCCATGCTCTCCTTCAATTATACCAGCATGTACCTCGACGAAAGCGAACGGCTGAGTATCCATGATTCGTTCATCATCAACCATTATCTCAAGCAGTTCAACGAGGAGACCATTGAAACAAAACAGCAGCGAACCTGCGGCGAACCTTGTTCAGCCGTGTGCAAAAAAATGCTCGGCGAGTACAAGAAAGACTATGAGCCCTACCAGGTCATGGGCCCGTTGTGCGGCATCTTTGACCAGCGTGCAGCAGAGCAGATCACACACCGCGCCGACATGTACGGTTTCGACGCAATATCAGCAGGCGGCGTTCTGTCGTGGCTCATGGAGTGCCTGGCCGAAAGGTTGCTCTCGCATGATGAACTGGGCATACCAGACCTTGAGCCGGTCTTTTCTCCCAAAGGGTTCCGGGTTGTTGAAGATTCCCTCCACAACGCACAGGTGGCCATGTCTCTTCTCGATGCCATGATCGAAAAAACAGGCATCATCGATCTCAGCGAGGGGGCGCGCAAATGTGCCCGCCGGATCTCCCGGGAACGATCAAAGAGTATTCTCGACCGGTTCGTGTATGTACCGTTTGCCCGCAAGGGGTGGATGGTGCCCAATCAGTACTGGACACCCGGGGTCTTTTCTCCCATGGCGATCATGGGCAAATACTACATGCACTACGGCAAGGATTTCCTGCCGCCGCGAGAGCTGGGCAGAAAAGACGCACAGCGGTTCCAGGCGGAACTGACCATGGACAACCTGGGCATATGCCGTTTTCACAGGGGATGGGCAGAGGACATGATCCCTGAAATTATTGAATCCCTCTACGGGTTGAAACAGGAGTTCCTGGCAAACAACGCCATGACCGCCAGCCGCATCTCGAGCAGAAACGCATCGATCTTCTGGGAGAGCGAGCGTGTCATGGATTTTGTCCATATATTCCTCAAGCGAAAACGCGATGTGGACGGAGTACAGGACCGCGAGTTGATGGAATGGATCGACCGGTTCGAGAAAGACAAGGAAGGTGCCGCTTTAGACTTCTGGTATGAAATACACAAGGGCATATCGGAATCACTGAGGGAATTCTGACAGCCTCATAATGAGCATATTCTTGAGCCGATTGCAAAATTACTACTATCCGGTCGTCCCCGCGAAGGCGGCGACGACCGGATAGTAGGCCCCCTTCTGGCTGGGATCTGGAACCCGATCCCCTGCTCTGCCTGGGATCTTGAGCACCAAGTCTTGTTCCTGGTATCTCGAACTTACGTCCCGAAAAAAGCCCTTTTGTCTACAGGGAAATGGACCTGATCCCCATACGCTTTTCCAAGCTTGCGAGGCCGCGGTATACCAGCGATGGCGGTCGGAAAACAATGCCGAGCATGCTCCAGCAGATGAATTCCATGATGATGCCTGATTCTTTCACCGTATCCATGTAGGCAAATCTGGTCCGCACCGGCCAGACTCCCATATCGCCCTTAACCCACACCGGGCAGCCTGCCTGGGAGAGTATGGATGACCAGATATCCACGTCATTTACCAGGAAACCCATGTGCTGAACAACAGGCCTGCCTCCATCGACGCACTGTCTGTAGAAGTCTGAGCCTTTGCCCGGTTCCAGAAGTTCGATCTCATAGCCCTGGTAGCTGGCAAGGCCCATCTTGCCTGAAAAGGTTTTTTCATCACCTCGTTCCTCCCAGACATCCACACTGCCGTTCACGATGAAGAAAGGACCAAGGCCTTTGTTCTCAAGCTCATCAGCAGCCTTTTCCACATCCGCGACCACAAGTCCCAGCTGGTGGATTGCCGGCAGAGCGAACCTGGCCCTGAAGTCTCTGCCGATTTCATTTACTGCGCCCCGGAAATCCGGTGCCTGCAAAAGTTCATCAAAGAAAATCATGATTCTTCCTTTATCGGATGATTATCCACGGTTATCAGCCACGGCATGCTTCCACTCTTTAGGCTCACTTTCGATACGTCCGATTCGGACGACCTGCCAAATTAGCTGCAGCGGCTTTATGCCGGGATTCTGTTTCTCCCGATTGTTTCACAATCACGGCCCGGGCTGCTCCCACAGAGTACATCCCCCTGCCCTCGCAACATGCGCATCAAAACCTGATGGCTGTCTTGATGGCCTGGTGACGTGTCTTGCTCATGTTCGTGCTGATGAGCTCTTTGTAGTTCTCGATGGAAAACTTATGGGTGAGCATGTCTTCCACATGCACCTTGTGGCTGTCCATGAGTTCGAGGGCCATATCAAAGGCGTGCTTTTTTCCGCTGTCGGTCTCGTTGTACCCGTAGCCGTAGCAGCCCTTTACTGTCAGGAGCTTGAGCCACAAAGGCGTCGGGTCGAAGCTTATCTTGTTGCCGATGCCCACGAGGCTCATGGTGCCGCCGCCTTTTGTTACGATCAGCGCCTTCTGAACCGTGGGGGAATGGCCTACGGTGTCGAACACCCTGTCGAACCCGCCCTGGACGATGCGCTCGCCGAGCATGG
>CAYRCP010000346.1:0-2875 GCA_964422755.1 uncultured Bacteriovoracaceae bacterium
ATGAGCATGATCTCCTTGCAGAAGGAGCGCTGCTCATCCTTGGTGGTGTGATTGCTGTAGATCTGCAGGCCGAAGCGGGCGAAGTCACGCACCATGAAGTCGAAGATCTGGTTCAATATATCGGGGTCGAGGTTGTCGAATTTTGCCTGCTCGAGGATAAGCTGTCCGTACACTACGATAGAGAACATCTCTCCCACCGGCAATGACCAGGATGGATCCATATCCTGCATCTTGTCCGGGCCGGCCTTTTCGAGCAGATCCTTGAAGATCTCGATCTGAGAGATGAAGGTCGCCACGTTGGGCAGATCCTTGAAAGACTCGAACACGGGCTTGTAGTCGTGGAACTGAACCTTGCCCAGGCCCTTGGTGGGGCCCTGGTCGAACAGGAACAGGTCGTCGTTCAGTGAGAAGTCCGGCTCTTTTGCCGCGTACTCGGAAGGACTGAAGAAGTAGTTCTTCATGAACTTGCGGATAAGCTGCACGTTGACGTGGACTGTGCCTTCGAGTTTAGACGGGCCCCTGACGTCGGCTGCGGCCATGCTGAAGAAGGAGCTCTTTTCAAAGCCTTTTGCAGCGATTACATCCCAGAGCAGGTCGATAACTTCTTCGGACTGAAGGGTCACCTTCATCTTGCTCGTGGGGTTGTACAGGAGATAGCGCCGGTCATCCTTTGAGGCACCGCGGAAATAGTCTGTTGAACGACGCTGGTAGAGTTTCATGCCCACCAGGCGAAGCCATGCATCCATAAAGTTCTTTTTTACATGAGGCATATCGGTTACGTGCATGCCATAGAGGACACGGTTGGAGGCGTGAGTGATGGCTTCGTAGAAGCAATGTTCGGAAATACCGATGGATGCAGGGCCGATGTTGAACTTGCCGACATTTACGGTATTAAGTGCTGAATCCCATGCATGGGGGCCTCTGGAGAGGATGTCATCGTCTGTGATGGGGTAGTCGTGGAGAGCAAAGTTGGACACATACTCCTGATGGGAGATGACATTTTTCTTCAGCTCATAGGCCTTGTTGCGGTAGTTGGTGACAAAGAACGTGTAGTCGTCCGTGCCGTCCTTGACCTTGCCCAGGGTGGAAACCATCTCTGCCTCGTTGCCGTTGCCGATATAGTATTTTTCACCATTTGCCACCCAGGTTCCGTCATCCTTGGGCGTCAGCTCTGTTGCGGTCGAATAGATGTCTGCCCCGTGATCCTGTTCCGACAGGCCGAAGGCGAAGATAGCCCCTTCTTTCAGAAGCTTGGCTGCCTTACGTTTTGCCTTGTCGTTCGGGCTCATCCAGATTGGTCCCAGCCCGAGAATGGTCACCTGGAAACAGTACCAGTACCCCAGCCCATAAAATGCAAGGAGTTCGCTGTACTCAGCGTTGCGTGCAGTGTCCCAGCGGCAGTCGGGGTCGCCATCTGCATATTCTTTCGGTGTGAGCAGCTTTGCGAAGATCTGCTCTTTGCCGATGAAATCGACAAATTCTTTGTACCAGACCTTCTTGTTGTAGTCGTCGAGAAGCTGTTCCTTACCCATCTTCTCAAAGAATGCAACGGTCTTGTCCATGATTGCCCGAGAACCCTCATCTGCCATAAGACTTTGATACTTCTTAGGTTGGATCAAAAAATTCATATCACTCTCTCCTTTAACAATATGTCTCCAGGGTTTTCACACATGGAGCTTTCTATGCGTTTAATTACATTAGCTATGCTAACAGTATACATACACGATTATGACCAAAAAAGTAACATCTTTTGTGAAATGATTGTTCACGGTTTTTTTACAATACGCTCTTTTTTTACCGGGGGGGCTTTTATGGGGTAGGTATCCTGGTGCCTTTTTTGGGATCCACGTTGAAATGTCAGGAGCATGATCATATACAGAAACTATAGGGTGATACATACACCCGTTTTCAAGGTCGCACGATGATAAAAGAAGAGAGAATGGATCAGCATAACCACAATCACGCTCACGCCGGGATAAATGTTTTTTCCGATCATTTATTTGAATTCCGTAGTGTGGCACAATCAAGACTGATCATCTCGCTTGTTATTACGTTTACCGTCATGATCGTGGAATTCATGGGTGGCTTTTTAACCAACAGTATTGCCCTGATCAGCGATGCCGGACATATGTTTACGCACAGTTTTGCCATTGCCATCAGCCTGGCAGCGATCATCATCGCCCGTACACCGCCCTGCCATCACAAGACCTTCGGCATGTTCCGTGCCGAGATCCTCGCAGCATTCATCAACGGGATATTCCTGCTGCTGGTGGTGGGAATCATCGTGTATGAAGCGATCTTGCGCATCATGCAGCCCAAAGAGGTGCTCAGTCTTCAAATGCTCGTCATTGCACTGATCGGGCTTGTTGTGAACATTGCAACCATTGTTATCCTGCACGGCAGCCACAAAGATGATCTGAATGTAAAAAGCGTTTTCTACCACATGATCGGTGATGTTGCCTCGTCCATTGGGATTGTTGCTGCTGCCGTGGTGATATACTTTACGCAGTGGAATATCTTAGACCCGCTCATCAGTATCGGCATATCCGCAGTCATTGCAATCTGGGCTTATGGTATTTTAAAAGACTCAGGTCGGATCCTGCTGGAGATGGCCCCTCATGGGCTCAGTGTCGATATGATCAGCAGCGATATCAAAGAGCATTTTCCACAGATCACAGAACTGAACAATGTACATCTGTGGACCATCACCTCGGGGATGTTTGTGTTTTCTGCACATGCGCGCCTGAATACCACCCTTGACCCGGAAAACCCGTCAAGTATCATGTTGCGCCTCAATGAGTACCTCAAAGACCGGTATCACATTATCGAGTCCACCATCCAGATATCCGAAGGTGAGACCGGGCAGGTCTGTGCT
>CAYRCP010000347.1:0-2869 GCA_964422755.1 uncultured Bacteriovoracaceae bacterium
CCGGCGTTGGTTGAGGAGGGCCCACACTGGGCATGGCTCTGGATGAGCCAAATGAGAACGACGAGGTCTTCAACGAGGCCGAATTCACATTCATAATTGAAAAGAGTCTGCTTGAGCAGGCCAAGACCGTAAACATCGACTATATTTTCAACGCCAATGGCGAGGGGTTTGTTATCACCTCAGGCATGGCAAGAAGTGCTGACTGCAGCGGCTGCACAAGCTGCTAGTCTGAATCGGTCACTGCACGTCAGGCACTGATCAGGCCGACACTTCAAAACTAAGCCTGTTGAAGTCGAGACGTCAATTATGAAAATGATACCCTAAAGTAACACCGAGCATAAAAGGATGCCGGGAGTGCGGGATTGAAGCTGATTCATGGATCCGTTTTTCCCGGCATCCAATTTTTCATTGACTGTTTGCAATATAATAGATCCTTTTTAAGGAGGTGGTCATTATGTCATCAGCCGAGCACTCGCCGGAACAGAAAGGGCTGAGTTTCTTTGAGAAATATCTTTCACTGTGGGTAGTTCTCTGTATTGTGGGCGGCATAATTCTCGGGAAAGTGGCGCCCGGGGTTGCCCGTTATCTGGACGGACTGGCCATTTATGTTGGAGAGGCCCCGGTTGTTTCCATCCCCATTGCCGTGTGTCTATTCTTTATGATGTATCCCATCATGGTAAAGATCGATTTTGCCGAGGTGCTCCTGGCAGGCAAAAATATAAAACCGGTAAGTCTCACCCTCTTTATCAACTGGGCCATAAAACCCTTTACCATGTATGCCATATCGCTGTTTTTTCTCGGGACAGCATTCCTGGGCTTTATCGGACCTGATGCCATGGACCTGGTAAAGATGCCGCTTGGCCTCGATCTTCCTGTGGGGGGAACCCACGGAGTGGGCCAGGTGGTTGTCGTGGACGGGGTGAAGATGCTCCAGGTACCGCTGTGGCGCAGTTATCTCGCGGGGTGTATCCTCCTGGGTATTGCGCCGTGCACGGCCATGGTCCTGGTCTGGGGATTCCTCGCGAAGGGCAACGACGGGCATACCCTCATCATGGTGGCAATCAATTCTCTCGCCATGCTCGTCCTCTATGGTCCGCTCGGCGGATTTTTGCTGGGGGTAGGGAGGCTTCCGGTACCCTGGCAGGCCCTGGTGCTTTCCATCGGCATCTACGTGGCGCTGCCCCTTGTGGCAGGGTATCTGACCCGGAAATGGATTATCAGCACACGCGGGCAGGATTGGTTCGAGGACAAATTCCTCCATATCCTGACACCGATTACCATTATTGCCCTGCTCATCACCCTGGTACTGCTCTTTTCTTTCAAGGGGGAGGTGATCATAGAAAATCCCCTGACGATCCTGTGGATCGCTGTCCCGCTCTTTATCCAGACAAATATCATCTTCTGGCTGGGATACGGCCTTTCCCGGGTCCTGAAATTCAGGTATGAGGATGCAGCACCATCGGCCATGATCGGCGCATCGAATCATTTCGAGGTTGCGATTGCCACGGCGGTCATGCTCTTCGGGCTTTCTTCAGGTGCGGCACTGGCAACGGTTGTGGGAGTACTCATCGAGGTTCCGGTCATGCTCCTGCTCGTGAAGATCTGCCTGAAGACACCCCACTGGTTCGGTGCCGACTAAAAAGAATTTATAAAGAACAAGGAGATACACATGATTGTTCGCAGCAGGAAGTTCATGAAGATACTGATCACGATCGTCGTGGTTCTGGCCATAACACAGGCGCCGGGCCTTTGCGCCGGAATTACCGCAAAAGACGGACCGGCAGAGATCACCGCAGTGGAAAAACAAGACGCCAGTCTGCACAAAGATGCCGGCGAGCGCAGCATAGTCGTATACTATTTTCACACGACAAACCGCTGCTATTCCTGCACCCAGCTTGAGAAACAGACGTATCTCGCAATAGCGGAGGGGTTTGAGCAGGAACTCTCTGACGGCCGGGTGAAATTTGCTTCCCTCAATGTCGATCAGGAAGAGAACAGGCATTTTGTGAAAGACTATAAGCTCTATACCAAATCGGTTATTGTCTCGGATGCAGCTCAGGGAAAAGAGGTGCGCTGGAAAAATCTGCAAAAGGTATGGGAATTGCTGAGAGACGATGTGGCCTTTACAGACTATGTCCAGGAAGAGGTCCGGCAATATCTGAAGGATGAATAAGCCTTGAATTCTTATCTGATCGCCATGGGCATGTCGCTGTGGTTCGGGGTGTTGACCTCAATCAGCCCGTGCCCCCTTGCAACAAATATCGCGGCTATTTCCTATATCGGAAGGCGAGTGGACAGGGCCGGCTCTATTCTGGTCTCCGGGTTTCTCTACATGCTCGGCAGGATGGCAACCTATGCTGCCCTGGGTGCGGTGCTCATTTCCAGCACCCAGCTGATACCGGATGTAGCTATTTTTCTTCAGAAATACATGAATATTGCCCTGGGGCCGGTGCTCATCGTCATCGGCATCTTTCTGCTCGATATAGTGAAACTGAACATCCCCGGTTTCGGAGGGGGAAGTGAGAAGATGCAGCAGCGCGTAGAAAGAACGGGTATCTGGGGCGCGGGCCTTCTTGGTGTGGTATTCGCCCTGTCGTTCTGCCCGATCTCTGCCGCGCTGTTTTTCGGGAGCCTGTTCTCCATCGCAATTCCTCATCACTCTGTTTTCGTCTTACCGGGCCTTTTCGGAATCGGAACTGCTATCCCGGTTCTTGGTTTTGCATTCCTGCTCGCCTTTTCCGCTCAACTGGTGGGCAAGGCATTCAACCGGATATCGAAATTCGAGTTCTGGGCCAGGAGAATAACCGCTGTCATCTTCATTGCAGCCGGCATCTATTACTGCCTGCAGTATATCTTCCATGTGATCTGA
>CAYRCP010000348.1:0-2866 GCA_964422755.1 uncultured Bacteriovoracaceae bacterium
ATGTTTTGTACATAATCCTGAATCCTGCGAGTATCCCACCAAAGATGAACAAAAGAGTGAAAATCGGTTCGGTATCAAATCGGTTGTCGAGGTATACTCCTGCCACCAGACCGAGCACAATCGATATCACCATGGCAAAGCCCATGGTGCTCAGGTCTGCGACGGTGAGATACATCTTCTTCTTTTCTTTATCGTTCATGAACTTCCCCAAGCTCCTGTCAAATCAGACGTCAGTATATTACTGAATAGTGATTCATAATGCAAGTATCTTTTTTTTCAAAAGCCTTGGCTGCCGGGTATAACCATCTGAAATAGAATGGATAAATATAGTGCATTACTCGAAGATCGGATGTCATACCCGGATGCTGCCCTGCACGGTTTGGGCCTTTTGATAACCCGTGATGAATTGCAGGATAGACAAGCTTTTAGATTCATTGTACTAGAGGATGCGTTATGAAAGACTCTGGTATAGTAGCGAGCCTTCTGGTGATAACTGTGGCACTTGTGGTTTTGCCGGGAATGGTCCCAGACCAGTCATTGGCTTCATATGAATCTACCATCGAGTATATCAATACGCCATCCATTCCGGAGGCTTTTCGCGATATAAAAGATGCCCGTGCAAGAAAGCAGTATTTGATCGATATTCTGCTTCCCCTTGTTCTCGAGGCAAACAAAAAGGTATCAACTCTGCATAAGTCACTGATACGCATCAAGAAGACCAGGTACTGGTTTTCAGACAAGGAAAAGAGGCTCGTTGATGAACTGGCTGAGAAATACCGGGTTGAAAAGGGCGATTACACGGCTATGGTGGAAGAGCTGCTCCTGCGGGTAGATGTCCTGCCCAACTCACTCATTCTTGCACAGGCTGCCATTGAATCCGGCTGGGGAACGTCGAGATTTGCCTGTGAAGGAAACAATCTGTTCGGGTTGCGAACAAAGTCCGGACAGGGAATGGTTCCAAAACAGCAGGATCAGGGAAAGGCATTCAAGGTTTCCCGGTTCAAAGACCTTCAGTCGAGTATCGACTACTATTTGTGGAATATCAACTCCCATCCGAAGTATGATGAACTCAGGCGGATCAGAGGCAGCGAACCCTATCCCCATGACCCGTTCAAACTCGTCCGGGGGCTGCGCCATTACTCGGAGATCGGGGATGAATATGTTCAGATGGTAATCTGGGTCATCGAATATAACAACCTGCAGGAATATGATTCCTACAGGCTTGAATGAGAGACGGTTAATCTATTCCCAAAACCATCAGGTATTGAGGAGTTGAGGATAGATATAGATACTTCAGCAAAGATCAGGCGCCGGGGATAAGAAAGATGACACACAGGAACAGCATCAGCGGGCACAATGGTGTCAAAATCGGTTCGCGAGGTGTAACGTTGAGGTTTCGCTCTATGAAACCGGTAGTCAGGCTGATTATTTGTCTCAGCATGATTATCTTCGCGCTGAGCACCATGGCTCAGGGGTACGTAACCGTGCTTTTGTACCACAAGTTCGATGAGGCGGATTCTCCCTCTACCTCCACCCCTGCCGCAATGTTTGCGCAGCAGATGGAGTATCTGCACGATGAGGGATATGCGGTGTTGTCCATGGACGAACTCTTAGGATGCATCACCGGGGAGCGTTCTGTCCCGGACAAGGCAGTGGTTATTACCCTTGATGACGGCTACCTGTCGGAATATACAAAAGCAATCCCCATTCTGAAGGAATATGGGTATCCCTTTTGTGTCTTTGTCTTTACCCGCTCGGTGGGGGCGCACAACTTTATGACCTGGGACCAGCTGCAAAAGATCAGGTCTTTTGGCGGCGAGGTGGGTTCTCATACGCACACGCATCCTCATCTGGTGGATTCATCAACGCAGGAGATGGAGCGGGAGCTGGTACAGGCAAAAAAAATCCTTGAAAAGAACCTGGGGGTAGAGGTGAAATGGTTTGCCTATCCCTTCGGCGATTATGACAATACGGTCCGTGCCCTGGGTATAAAGGCGGGGTACAAACTTCTGCTCACCTCTGATCCGGGAAGCGTCGGGCCAAATACCATGCCTGACCTTGTGCCCCGGCAGGCAATTGTGGGACAGAATATGAATATGGAGCGGTTCAAAGAAAAACTCAGCCGTCCTGATCTGCATATACTGAAAAGGTCTCCCGCGCGCGGAAGATTGTCTGGGGCACTTCTGACGGAGATCTCGGTCGCCATTGCCGATCCGCAGTCATACTTTCCCGGCCAGGTGCAGATGTTTCTGTCGGAAAAAGGCAGGCTCGACACAACATTTGACCCCTCGACCGGGGTATTGAGCTGCAAAGATCCCCAGGTGCTTACACGAAAGGTCAACAGGATCATCACCACTGCCCGAAGGAAAGCCGATGGCCTCTACGCCATGGACTCGTACCTGATTGTATTGCCCGAAAGCATGCAGATCAAAACGAAAAACGTCTACTCCCCCTAGCAATTCATATAAAAGGGTGCACCCCCGAGGAAAATGCAGGTTCGTTTCAGGCACTTTAGGCTTGAATAGATACGATAAATATGCCTAGATTTTGATGATGAAACCTCTCGAAGATAAGGATAGAGCGATCCTTGCCCTGGCCCAGGGTGACCTGCCCATTACCGAGCGGCCCTTTGATGTATGGGCCGATCAATTGGGCATGGAGGTGCATGAACTTCTGGAGCGGCTGGAGCGGTTCAAACAAGAGGGCATCATCAGGGACATAAAGGCGGTGCTGCGGCACAAAAACGTCGGTTTTGACTCCGGTGCCATGGTGGCATGGGCTGTTCCTGAAGATCAGGTGGAAGAAATCGGGTATAAGATTGCCGGCAGCGAGCGGGTCACCCACTGTTATGAACGGCCTGCATTCG
>CAYRCP010000349.1:0-2865 GCA_964422755.1 uncultured Bacteriovoracaceae bacterium
TCGTTGATGGAGCCGGCTGTATAGGTGCCGTCTTTTTTCCTTCTGCCCGCCTTCTTGCCGGTGAGGATCTCTATGCCATCGTCAATGGTCTCCACGCTCCAGATATGGAATGTGCCTTGTTCGACGGCTTCGATCACCTCGTCTTTGAGCATCAGGTTGCGCACATTGCTTGCCGGGATCATCACCCCCTGCCCTGAGGTAAATCCCTTGACCTTGCAGACTTCGTAAAACCCCTCGATCTTTGCATTCACCCCGCCGATTGCCTGCACCTCCCCGTTCTGATTAACGCTGCCGGTAACGGCTATCCCCTGATTGATGGGGATACCGGACAGGGCGGAAAGCAGCGCATAGAGCTCTGTGGAGGAGGCAGAATCCCCCTCAACACCGGAATAGCTCTGTTCAAACGCCAGACGGGCGGAAAGGCTCAAGGGTTTGTCCCCGGCATACCTGTTCATCAGGTACCCGGCAAGAATCATCACCCCTTTTGTATGAATGGGCCCGCCGAGCTTTGCCTCGCGCTCGATATCCATGAGCCCTTCCCCTCCCAGCCCGATACTCGCGGTGATCCTGCTGGGCCTGCCGAACATGATGTCGCCCAGGTCGATAACTGACAGACCGTTTACCTGGCCTGTCTGCTCACCTTCAACATCGATCTTGATGGTGCCGTTGCCGATCATCTCCTTGGTCTTTTCCATCATCAGGCTCGACCGGTCGAACCGCTCTTCGATGGCCTGATTCACGTGCTGGGCCTTTACCAGTTTTGCCTTGTTCTGCCCGGCATAGAAACTCGCCTCTCTGACGACATCGGCGATCTCGCCGAAACGGGTTGAGAGCTTTTCCTGGTCAGCCGCCAGACGGCAGCTGTGCTCCACGACCTTTGCTATTGCATGTTTGTCAAAATGACGCAGCTTCTCCTCCTCGCAGAGGTTGCACACAAACGACGCATAGCTTTTCATATTTTCATTTGTCCTCTCCATCACCATGTCGAAATCAGCCTTCACCTTGAAAAGATCCCGAAAATCCGGATCCAGATCATAGAGCCGGAAGTAGAGATACGGGTCACCGATGAGGATCACCTTGATATCCCAGGGGATCGGCTCGGGCATGAGGCCGCGCGTGGTCATGAACCCAAGCCGTTCTCCTGCCTCTTCGATGAGGATCTCCTGATTGCGGATGGAGCGCTTAAGGCCGTCCCAGGACATGATATTGCGCAATACATCCTCCACCGGCAGAATCAGATATCCTCCGTTTGCCTTATGCACAGAGCCTTCTCTGATCATGGTAAAGTCGGTAAACAACGCACCCATCATGGCCTCTTTCTCGATCCTGCCAAAGAGATTGTTGTAGGTGGGATTCATCTCCAAAACGATAGGCACCCCTTCCATATCAGAATTGTTTACCAGCACATTGACCCGGTATTTTCTGAAACGGACATCCTCTCCCTGGGGCATGTTCATGGGTTTTTCATCACCGTGCTCATCAAGGCGGAACATTGCCAGGTTGTCGAGCATATCGTTCTGCATCTCGCTGAGGTACCTCAAGACATCCTTGATATCGTGAAAGTCCTCCCGCAGGTCATCCAGCAGCAGATCCAGCGTATTGGAGGCGATCGCCCGGTCCAGATCCTCGATCACCTTCCTGGATTTCTTTTCTATGGTTATCATCTGACGGCCGACTTTTTTTAATTTCTCGTTCAGACGTTTCTGCTTTTTCGAGATGGCATCGCGTTTTTTTGTCTCCAGGAGACGGAATTCCTCCTCGGTAAGAGGCTTGTTGTCTTTTATGGGAACGGTCACCAGACCCATGGGGGTTGCCTGAATGATAAACCCCTGTTTCTGAGCCTGTTCATTCGTTTTTGAAACCAGTTGATCCCTCTGCTGCTGAATCGCCTTGACCGCATTGTTCCTCTTTAATGCATATTCTTCACTCTCAAAGGCCTTCTTGATCTCGGAGCGTGCAGCCTCGACAAAGATTGCCACCTCTTTTTTCAGATTTATAGCCCTTCCTGCCGGCAGAGAAATGGCCCTGGGGTGGTAACTGTCCTGAAAATTGTTGACATAACACCAGTCAGCAGGCGTGGGTTTGTCCCTGGTGATCTCTTCAAGGTAGCGGCTCACGGCTGTTTTCTTGCCGGTGCCCGGCAGCCCGGATACATAGATATTGAAACCGTTTTCCTTGATATCCAGGCCAAACTGCAGCGCTTTAAGCGCCTTTACCTGGCCGATAATGGTCTGCAGCGGGGTTACATCCATGGAACTCGTGCACCCCAGCACCTTTGGATCACACCTGCACTTCAACCTGTCGATCGGGACTGCTGCTTTCATCCTCTCCTCCATGGTTATTCATTCCGGCCGATACAAGGAGTTTCAGCAAAGCAAATCATGAAAGTAAAAAAAGGCCGGTCTGTGCGTATTTCACCTGTCTTTTCATATTCTAACCTTATGAATATAAAGATAGTATGCATACAGGCAATAGCAAGGCGGTTCGTGATCTTTTCCTGTCGCCCAAAGAGCAGATTCCAGAGTAATGGAGTATAGAGAGACTGGAGTAATGGAGTGTTGGAGAAATGGAAGAGGAACACCTGAATGATTTATGTCTGAGAAAATGCCGATGCACCCAGCACCCCTGTTATCCTGCTCCCCACGTCTCGATTGTTTTGGCACGGATTACACGGTTTTTTTTAAATCCGAAATTGGAGATCCAAAATTCGAGATCCGAAATTCGAAATATCTTTTTTTAACTCTGCCCTCTGCATCTAAGATCATGAGCCCCAAGTCCTGCAAAAAAACTTTGTGACTCAGGCCATCCATGGCCTTCACCCTGCGGGCGCGACTAAAGCGCGTCCAATTCGGCTGTCCTGCCGAA
>CAYRCP010000350.1:0-2864 GCA_964422755.1 uncultured Bacteriovoracaceae bacterium
GAGAAATTGCACCCATGGGACACTTCTGCACGCACAGACCGCAGCGGGTACATGATTCATCGACTCTTCGCCTCAGTAAGGGCTTAACCGAGGCCAGGGCAAACAGGGCACCTGCGGGGCAAAGATACCGGCACCAGAACCGCGGGGAAAGATACGCACACCCGAGGACAAACACAAATATCAGCACGAGGGAAAACTGCAGTGCGTAGCGGGGATTATCTATGGAGGTATAGGCAAATATGCTCACCCCGAAAAAATCGGCGATACCCCTGAGGACAAACAGCCCCATATCCATAATCAGCGCAGCAACAGGAAAAATGACAAGACCGTAGAAGCGGGTGATCAGAGAAAGCGGCGAGCCGAGGAATACCAGAGACACCCCCAGCAGCGCGGCCCCCAGGATGAAAAAAAGCACCAGGTATTTAAGGATATTCAATGATGGGTGCAACGGCCTATAGGTATCGGGGCCGCCCTTTTTTCCCGGATGAAAGACCTGGTCTGCAATATCGATGGTCGTGCCCATGGGGCACAGGTGCGAACAGAAAAAGCGACCCAGTATAAAGGTAAGTGCGAGTATGAGCACTGCCGGCAATAAAACCGGTATGAACACCCGGGCACTTATCAGCGTACCGATCAGAACAAGCGGGTCCATTCTCAGGAAGATATCCACGGGCACGGGAGATATCAGGGGAAAAGCGGCCAGGTACAACAGGACGAGAAAGCAAATGAACGTGATCGTCTGGAGGATGCGCTGGAATGTCATTACACCTGCACTTTCTTTGTAATGAGCTTTTCGATATCCATGCGCCCGAGGCCTCGCTCGTGGGCAATCCTGATATGCTCGACCTGCCTGGGCTGCATTTTCCTGCCATACCATTCGAACATCGCCACAGCGGTTGCATCGGCTGCAACCATATCGCTGGACGCAATGATTGTATCGAATTTCAGGACATCGCCCGGGCCGCCCGGGCCGTTTGTGCTGAGTACTTTTGTCCCGTCAATCACCACGAGAGCGGGTTTGAGAAACGTACACAGATCAACGATGGATGAACTGAGATCATACCGCCAGTGCATGATGGTCCTGTTCAGGATAAGCCCCATCATGCCTTTCATGGACAGGCTCACCCCGGTGCTGGAGTGCGATTTTGCCACAGGAACGGCAATGAGCACATCGGCGTCGAGCACGTCTTTCATAACGCGGGTCTTTTTAAATTTCTCTGCCTGCGGCAGGTCTGTCTTCCGGTAAAAATCCTTGTCTTCAAGCGCCTGGACAGTCGTATCACCAAAAATCCTGCAGGCATCTTTGACCCCCTCGATACACATTTCATTGGGCCGAAGGGGGTGATCGACAACCCTGACCTTGCCTGCCCCCGCCTCCTTGCACATGGCCACGATCTCGCGCACCACCGCGGGATCGGTATTGGTAGCGCTGTCAGGCCCCCTGGAAAAACTCATGTTCGGCTTGACCACGACCATATCCCCGGGTTTGACAAAGGCCTCCATACCGCCGAGAAGCCCTATCGAGGCCCTGGTTGCAGCACCCGGGCTTCCCTTGGCAATCACGATATCAGGAGAAGCGGTTGCGAGAACCCGCCTGGGGATAAAAAGCCCGGATGAGATGGCTGCAAGCAACAAAGCGCCCCTGGTCTGCGTGCCTATGAACTCCCTGCGGGTGAGTCCCTTATGGAGAACATCCTCCGCCCCGGATAAAACCGATAGAAGACTCCTGCTATCCACGGATGCATCCCTCCCTGTCTTTTTTAGAGGACCATACTTTTATATAATAAGAGCGTTTTGCTCTCTTTTGTAGTCCTGTCATGAAAATATCCCCACCGGTGCTCAAGCCATCGATCGTCTGCGAAGCCATACAACATATGCGAGCAGGGCAAGACCGTACGCCCCGGCTGCACACAGCATTACCCCTGCAAAACCGGTTTCAACCGCAATGATGGTAGCAAGAACCGCGCTGATGACGGAAAAACAACCGTTTATCCCCCATGCCCACGGTACCGAGCCGGCGTCTTTCCTTCTCACCAGCGTAATTCCGACAGGAAACGCAACGCCCATCACCACGCAAAGCGGGACGATGATAATGAAAGAGGCAGTCCATTTGAGGGCCCACGGCATGGACGCGGCGGCATGAAGAACCAAAGGGAGAACCAGGCAGACCATGAGGATACCCAGGATTATTGCACCAATGACTCCGGGAAGAAACTTCTCAAGGACATTCCCGATTGTCGAGACATAACTGCCGATTCCCGAACAGATAAGCATCACGCAGATTACCACCGAGGCCGAATAGACCGGACTTTCGAAATAGAGCATGAACTGCTGTATCAGGACAATCTCCACAAACATGTATCCTAGAGCAATGCTGCTGAAATAGAGAAGGACCCCTGCCTTGTCTTTTCCTTGCCATCCCATGCCGAAAAGGGGCGCTACAATGAGCACAAAGGCGGCACAACCCACCTGGACCAGCGTCAGGAGCACAAGCACGTAGCCGAGTTCAAAAAACGGGACCCGTGCTGTTCCAAAGAGACTGGCAAGGTTCGTTATCCCCTGCAGCCTGAGGAACTGGGAAAAGTACGGGCGGTTGTCTGTCGCCGGATACACGGCAAAATCATATGCCTCGTAGAGACGGTCCCGCTCAGGAGAGACAATCTCATCGAGCAGGGCAAATAGAGCGTCATCGGAGAGATGGTTATACCGGGCACGTTCTTCGGCTGAGATATCCGGCAGCATGGCCGGATCGAACAGCATCTGCGAACAGAAATCTCGAATACGCCCACGTTCAATTTCGCTGATGGGTGATCTCTTCATGACAAAGGTCATGGTTGCCCATCCCCTGACAGCGGCAATATACT
>CAYRCP010000351.1:0-2864 GCA_964422755.1 uncultured Bacteriovoracaceae bacterium
CAAACTGGTGTATGGGCATGCCCATACTTGCCGCCTCGGCAATCTTTGTATCCTGTCGTATTATCGTCTTCATCAGATACCCCTCATAGTGCTGTTCAAGCGCTTCTCGCGATCTCTGGCAGATGTTATGCGAGGCATTGTAATGATTCAAAAAGATATAGATGTTATCCAGCATAAAATCAAAATCTTCTTCAATGGTGGCCAGCGTTTCGAACAGGATCTTTAACCCGTGATAGGAGAGAAAGTCTGCGAGAACAGGTACGAAGAGTTCATTGCTGGCAAGAATCCCATTGAGATTGAGAAGCCCGATGGACGGAGAAGCATCCATGATAATGATATCGAATGTATCCTGGACAGCCATGAGGCTCTTTTTCAATCGCAGTTCCCGGGCATTCATGGAGGTAAGAGCCAACTCCACCGGTGAGAGATCGAGGTTTGCCGGGACAAGCTTCAGGTTCCTCATTTTCGTATCGATTATCACGTCCTTAATATCCGCTCTCTCGATAAGTACATTGTAGAGCGTGCCATCGAAAGAGCCATGATTGATCCCGAGACATTGGGTCAGATGTCCTTGAGGATCAAGGTCTATCAGGAGTACTTTCATACCTATCTGTGCAAGTCGAAAGGCATAGAACGCAGATATACTTGTCTTACCGGTCCCACCCTTGAAATTTAAAAAAATCTGCCTTCTTTTTGTTTCTACCAATGGAGGTTTGCCCAGCATCATCAGGTAGCTGCTGATATCCTTGGGCATGTAGACCCGCATACCGCCTTCCATCTGTGGTTCAGGAAGCTTGCCCCCAGCTTCCAGCTTCAAAAGTTCCGACTTAGATATTCCAAGCAGAGAGGCAAATTCTTTGGCAGTATATCGCGTCTCGTCCATATCAAATCCTTTCTCTCATGATCTCCCACCAGCCCTGCCACTTTGCAACAATCCATTCAAACTCATCATCAGAGGCACCGGTAGGTTCTCCAAAATCTTCACCTGTAAGTCTTCTCAAGGCATAAATAGCCTGCATCCTGACTTCCGCACAAGGATCTTCCAATATTTTGATCACCTGCGGGGCATCTTTCTTGTCACCCCACTTGGCGATAAGCCTTACGGCATCTTTGCGGACCGTTTCATCGCTGTCACCCTGGGCAATCCCCATGACCGGGTCAATAGCTGATCTCCCGTCAAGCCAGAAGAGATAGCTGATAATCCTTCTGCGAACATAGGGATCGTTATCTTCCAGCCATTTGATCCCGTCTTCCACTCTGAAAAACCCTCTTCGGAAAAGATACCGAACAGCCTGCCTGCGGATCCGTGGATCCGTATCAGCAACCGCGCCTATAAATATCTCCGGGTAGTCATTATCATCATAAAAAAGGACATCGTATATGGCCTTAGCCGTCGGTTTGTCAGCATCTTCCAATATATCTGCTACAAGCTTATCCGGCGAGGGTGACTCCTGGAGGATTGCCTTTGCCGCCATTTTTTTGATCTCGGGGTCACTGTCCTTCAGGTCTTGCAATATCTGATCTAAACCTACCCGTTTCAAGAAACCCTCCGTTTATATTGTTATTAAGTATAGATGGTAACACATCCCTGAGTCAAGCGTATCTAAAAAACGGTTTCCCCTTTTTAACCCATAGTGTTAGCCTATGGCCCATGAGCAAAACCCTGGCAGAAGTAGTGGTCCTCTCCGGCATCCCCAAGGGGCTTACCTATGAGATACCTCCCGGCATGGATCCCGGAATCGGTTCACGCGTGGTGGTCCCGGTGAAAAAAACCGAGAAAGTGGGCGTAGTCGTATCCCTGTTCCTTGGCGATATGAAGCGATTAAAAAGTATCTCAACGCTCCTGGATGACAAGCCGCTCATCACCGAGGAACTCATCGACCTTGTCCTGTGGTGTGCCAGGTACTACCACACAAGTATAGGCTCAGCTGTTGCACTGGCATTTCCACCCTACCTGAGGCAGGCCAGAACCCTGCGCCTGGATACGGATGTAGAGCTCTTCCTGACAAACGAGGGTTCCGGACGGATAGGGAAAAAACAGCGATCTCTTATCGAGGCAATCCCGCAGGAGGGGACCTCCCTTGACAAGCTCAAAAAATTATTCCCCGGCAGTACCGGGACGATATCTTCCCTCATAAAAAAAGGCTACCTACAGACAGCGAGCAAACCGGCCGGACCCCCTGAAAATCGGCAACCCATCGAGACCATCGAGTATACCCCTGATCAGGCCGAAGCTATCCGGGAGATGTCCGCAGCCCTTGAATCACACCGGTTCAAAACATTTATCCTCCACGGTATCACCGGTTCAGGAAAGACAGAGGTCTACCTTGCATGCGCCCTTAAGGCTCTGGAAATGGGCATGTCCGTATTGTATCTCATACCTGAAATTGCCCTGACCTCTCAGAGTATCGCCATGATCCAACGCCGTATTCCCTCGGAAATCGCCGTATTCCATTCAGGACTCACCCCCAGGGACCGCTGTGTTGAGTTCATGAAAGTCTCTGGCGGAAAGGTAAACTTTGTGCTCGGTACCCGCTCGGCGATATTCGCTCCGCTTACGGGCCTGGGCCTGATCATCGTGGATGAAGAACACGACCACAGCTATAAACAGGAAGAGGGCGTCCCCTACAATGCGCGGGACCTGAGCATACTGCGTGCAAAAAACAACAATGCCGCTGTCATCCTCGGCTCGGCCACACCCAGCATGGATACGTTCACCAAAGCAGGGGCAGCGGGTACGCAGCTCATCACCATGTCGAAACGGACAGGGGGGGCAGCTCTGCCGGAAATTGAGATCGTCGACACGCGCGATACCAAAGAACCTCTGTCCGAAAGGCTTCTTCAAGCCATCGAACAGACCATAT
>CAYRCP010000352.1:0-2854 GCA_964422755.1 uncultured Bacteriovoracaceae bacterium
CGGTCCTCAAACCGCTCGTCGAAAATCTCCGTGATGCATTCCGGCTCCAGTACGACGGAATCAATGTACTGGCCGGAATCGATACTGATTATCTCCTCGATTGTGCTCTCAGTGATAACAAGCCTGACCAGCCTGGCGGGCGTCTCTCTGCCCACGTATTCAAAAGGGTGAAGGAAGATGGTCAGTCCTTGTGAATCCCATGCATACTCACCCGGCGAGACAACATTCAATACCGCTCGATATCGCAGGCGATCGAGTCTCCCCTTCAGCCCCATGCGATCGATATCCATTCCCTCTACCAGGGGACATTCCCTGCTGTAGATCCGTGAGGGAACATGCCAGATGGAACCCACGCCGATCTTTTTGATCTCCCGGTACGCATCGAGCGCCGCCACCATGCCTACGAGCACTACGCCAAGCAGAAGGCATATTCCGATCTCTTTTATGTAACGGGAGTATGTTTTCACAAGCGGGAACTATAGGCAATCCACCACAGAGGTGTCAATGTCCAAACATGGCCCTAAACAAGACCGAAGGTACTTAAACCCGGTGGAGCCGGTAATCAGTCCTGCCTCATCCTGAGGAGTTCTCTCTGTCTTCTGAACAGATAGCGGATGATGTCATCCTTTGTTTCAGGATCAACCTGGACAAATTTGATGGTGACTGCATGCCGCGGCGTTTCGTAACTCGTGACCGCCTTGACGCGTATCACATCCCCTACGAACCGTATGAACAGCAGCGGAACCATGGGCAGGATCATATTCACCTCAACAATATCGCCGATTTCAAATGCGTTGTCGGTAATAAACCTGATCCCGGAGGCGGATATGTTGACATCCCCCGGCGAGGTACCCATGAGGTCCTTGAAGTCTTCAGCCAGATACATGTGAATGAGCAGATCGAGCTTTCTGTTTATCTCCCATAGGGCCTGATTGTACGGGGATTCTCTCGTATATGGCACCTCGTCAACCCCGGGATATCCGTATTTGCCCTTGAGAAATGAATCTATGATGAGCTTGTTGGCCTGTATCCGCTCCAGTGCCGCGGGCAGAATCCGCTCGGCGTCGAGCGCATTACAGAGAAATTTTGCACTGAAATAGACCTTGTCATATATGCGCACATCCTGCCGGCGTTCGTTACCCGGGGATGCATAACACTCGATGCACATCTTAATGCCGTCTTGCGTCTGCTCTACGACCTTGGCCAGGATCGAATCCTGTCCGTCGGATATCTTTACCTGGCTGCCCTCGCCAATACCCAAACTGTCCTGAGGTGAAAACACAAAGATATCATCACCAAAGATCCCCGTCACCTTACCTGGAACCTTGTCCCCGGCAGCCGAAAGGGCATATACGCCCTCCTGCAAATCAAGCAAGTTGTCAATATTCATATCATATCCTTCGCTGTTCCCACCCTGTTTCGGCCCCTGTTCTTTGCAAGGTAGAGGCCCTCATCCGCCTTTTTTACTAAATCGCCCGGAGTTAGTCCATCATTATGTTGCCCGATCCCGATGCTGATCGTGATATTCAAGCCACCAATAAAGCACATCTTCTCGATCGTCTGCCGAATTCTCTCCGCGAGCCCCCGTGCTTTATCAAGTCCGGTGTGCGGCAATATGATTGCAAACTCCTCTCCACCGTAGCGAAACACCCGGTCACTTTTGCGGACACATTCTCTGAGCGTATCGGCCACCTCTTTGAGCACCACGTCCCCGATGGGATGGCCAAAATCGTCATTCACCCTTTTGAAGTAGTCAATATCGATCATCATGATGGAAAAGGCGTTATCATACCTTTTCGCCCGTTCTTTCTCCGCCGCGAGCATCTCGTCAAAGGCACGATAATTGAGCAGTCCGGTAAGCCCGTCCCGATACGCCATGTGCATAAGCGCCTCATGATCCATGAGTTTTGTCACCGCAGGTGTCAATATCTTGACCCATTCACCAAAAATCCCATCGTGAATACCCGAGTTGATGCAGAGGATTACCTTGACCCCGGGGGTATTCATGAGGGCAATATTCATCCGGTTCTGAATAATGGGAGGATGTCCCCCCACCAGAATCCTTTCATATGAATAGCCCACGCCTCCCAGCATCTTCACCGCTTCTCTCTCCCCTGAATCCTCCCTTTCCAGCATCGAGTATACCCGTGCTTGAGATCCCGCGCTGCAGATGTACAGTGCAGGCGCAGCCAGGGGAAAGGTCTGTCCCATCAGCGATACCAGGTCCATGAAAGCCTGGTGCGTATTCGCATTCGACAGGAGAGAAACAATGCTCTCCGTAAACAAAGCAAGGGTTTTCCTGCTGCTGTCTTCTCCTGAAAATACTTCCTTTTTGGTATTTTGCCTACTCATGTGTCTTGCAATCATACCCTCTCCTTACGTATTAAGAATCTCTGCAAGCATGAACTACCTTATGCAAGGTATGTGCCTTGATGAAAACCCCGGGGTATTCTACCGTCCGGAGAGCATGTTCATGCACTCAGGCCCGCACCTGTATCCCGGCGGCGTGCAAAGATGATCGCATGAGAAACCGCGGTTAAAACGATATTCTTTTGCAACTGCTCAGGTGGACAGGTGCCCTGAAAGAAGGTTCTTCTCAGTGAAGCATACTTTTTGGTGTACGCTTATTTCCAAGCCCATCGTTCTCACCACGAAGGACACGAAGAGGATTGGAAGACAAAACGTTTAACCACTGACAGAGAAACTTTTTTATTGAAGCTTGTCTAAAGGCCTGTCTGAACAATTGATGACTTTACCCTTGATACTACCTACGTAACTCTACACAGCGTAATCTACTGGAGGGTTCATAGGGATATGTTCCTTCGTGTACTTCGTGCTCTTCGTGGTATGATAT
>CAYRCP010000353.1:0-2843 GCA_964422755.1 uncultured Bacteriovoracaceae bacterium
ATGATCTTTAACCCGCCGGCTGATTTTATCCTGGATGAGAATATTGTTCTCGTCTGTATCGGCGGACCCGACGCATTGAAATCCATGAAAAAGCTCGTAGGCGGCTAGAAATCATGCGGATAATGGGCATTGATTATGGAACAAAAAGGATCGGCATAGCCATCAGCGATCCGTCGGGCACCATGGCGCATCCCCTGGATACCGTCGCGGTAAAAGCCAACGGGTCACATATCGAGGACATAAGAGCACTCGCAGCTGAATATGAGATCACGTTACTTGTGGTCGGGCTGCCCTATAACATGGACGGCAGCATCGGGCCCAATGGCGAAAAGGTCATTGCATGGTCAAAAGAGCTCGAGAGCTCTCTTTGTCTGCCCGTTGTGCTCTGGGACGAGAGGCTTACCACCTCCGAGGCCCACGATTTTCTCATCTCCTTAAACATCAAGGGGAAGAAGAGGAAACATATCGTGGATAAGATAGCTGCAAGCATTATCCTGAACGATTACCTGAACTCGAGCCAACCATGAAATCACTCTGGCAGAGCATACTCATCATCATTGCATGCATCTCGATTGTTACGCTCACCCACGCATACATATTCATTACCACACCGACCACACCAGCCAGGCCGGTAATGATGGAGATCAAACCCGGGACCAGCGCCTGGGAGATTTCGCGGGAGCTCAAGGACCACGGGATCGTCACCGACCCCTATATGTTCATGGCAGCGGCCCTGGCCACGCAAAAGGCCAGGCATCTCCAGGCAGGCACCTATGTCTTTGATGGGAAACATTTTCCCCAGGATATTATGCATATCCTCTTCAAGGGACGAACGCTTCGGTATCGCGTCACCATCCCGGAAGGATCGAACCTCTTTGATCTCGGTGAAATTATCGCTGCCACCGGGTTAATTTCAAAACAGGAATTTATTCAGCGTGCACAAGACGCAGAGACCACCGCGTTTTTCGGTATAGAAACCCCATCCATGGAAGGTCACCTGTACCCTGACACCTATTTCCTTTCCCCGCATATGACGGCACTGGAGATCATGGCAAAGATGGTGCACCGATTCAATCAGGTCTACACACCAAAGATGCAGCACAGAGCAGATGCGCTGGGGTTGAGCACATCCCAGGTGCTCACGCTGGCATCCATTATCGAAAAAGAAGCGGTATCCAATACCGAGAAGCCTGTCATCGCGTCTGTATTCTTCAACAGGCTCAAAAAAAAGATGCCGCTGCAGTCAGACCCTACCGCTATCTACGGCATCGATAATTTTCACCGGAGGATCACCCCCGGGGATCTCCGGAAAGACTCCCCGTACAACACCTACAAACATAGCGGCCTCCCGCCCGGCCCTATCTGTAATCCCGGCAAACACTCAATCCATGCAGTCCTCTGGCCTGAAGAAACAGACTATTTTTATTTCGTATCCCAGGGCAATGGTTCTCACTATTTTTCCAGGACCCTGAAAGAACATAACCGGGCTATTACAAAGACCCGAAAAAGAAGAAAATAACCCGCGACACATCTAAAGTTAATCCTGCCACCTTACGATACAATAGAACATGAAACCCTTGCTTGCAGCCATCATCGACGATGAAGACCAGGTTCTCGATCTCATCGAACAGATTTTGAAAGAAGAAGGCCTCAGTATCAAACGGTTCAACAATGCAGAGGATCTGCAGGCACAGCTTTCCAAACTCAGCTTCGACATTATTATCTCCGATCTCGTGCTTCCGGGAATGTCGGGGCTCGACCTGCTGGATGATATCCATGAACAGGGGCTTGATGTGCCTTTTGTACTCATCACCGGGTATGCCTCCCTTGATTCGGCGATAGAGGCAGTGAACAGGGGGGCCTTCTACTACATCAAAAAGCCTTTCAACATCGAAGAGATCCGTTTTGTGATCAAACGCCTCAGGCAGCGCCACCAACACCTGGATGAGGTCAAGCAGCTCAAAGAACAGGTGGAAACACTCCGGACCAAACTCGAGACCGAGCTGAAAGAAACCCTGCAGGCTATCCCCGTGGCGACACCCGTAACCCGATTTCAGGGCGGCTATGATGTGAACAAGGTTTTCTCCTCCATTGAATACCTCGGACGACTGAGGACCGACGGGCTCATTTCAGATAAGGAATTCGGCACCTATAAGGAGAGAATTCTCAAAAGGATTATATAATGCAAGATAAGGTTCTAATAGTAGATGATGATCCTGGTATCAGGAGCACGATTTCCGAACTGATCGGCGAACTTGGGTACCTCCATGAAACCGCTTCAGACGGTCTGGAGGCGGTCGGCCTGTTGGATTCCGGTCCTTATCTCTGTGTCTTTACCGATATCATGATGCCGAATATGACCGGGCTGGAACTGATCAAAAAGATCAAGGCACGAGATGTGTCCCTGCCCATTATCGTCATTACCGGATATGCCTCCTTAGAGATCGCCATTGATGCGATGAAGTACGGTGCCTCGGATTTTCTCTCAAAGCCGTTCAAGGTCAAGCAGATCGAGCTCATGCTCAACAAGGTCAAACGGGAAAAAGACCTCCTTGAAGAAAACAAGCGGTTTTCGGACACCCTGCAGCTCCACCGGCTCATTGATAATCTCGTGGGGCAGATCGAGGACAAGAACGAAGAGCTCATCTCCCTGCAGGCCATCTCGGAAAAGATCATAAGCATGAAGGGAATACGGGATCTCGTGGGCGCAATCATCGATGTCTCAAAGCAGCTATTCGATGACGCAGAGGTGAGGTTCTTTCCCATCAGCAGGAAACACAACACGCTCATAGATCCCAACGGCGGCAAAGAGATCAGCCTCGACCCCGCTCTGCTGAAAGGCA
>CAYRCP010000354.1:0-2833 GCA_964422755.1 uncultured Bacteriovoracaceae bacterium
ACTTCATACATCTTCACTTCCCAGATATTGGCAAGCGGGTTTTCCTGGCCGTCTACGACCTTCTGCTGCATGGTCATATAAAGCTCGGTCCAGGGAACCGGGGTCGGATTGGCACCCAGCTCTTTGAAGTTTGCCATGTGCATCGGGGCTTCCATGGTCCTGATCTTGATACCTTTCAGATCCTCGGGACCATTGATGGGACGCACGTTGTTCGTCACATGACGATAACCGTTTTCCAGGTAAGCAAGCCCTTTCAGGCCGATGCCTTCGCTGGAATCGAGGAGCTCCTGGCCAACGAGTCCGTCGAGGACGCCCCAGGCGATCTCGTAGCTGTCAAAGGCAAAGGGAATATCCAGGACCATGAACTTGTTGTTGAAGGTTGTGAGCGGGCCGGCCGAGGCTGTAGCCATTTCCAGCGAGCCGTTTTTCACCTGCTCAATCGATTCCCGCTCTCCGCCAAGCTGGGAGTTGCAATACAGGGCAACCTTGATCGCGCCATCGGTTTTTTCCTCGACATAATTCTTGAAAAGCTCCATGCCGATGGACTGGGGATGGGTCGGGGAATTACAGAGCGAAACCCTGGCCTTAATGGTTTTTGCTCCCAGGGCCATACCTGAGAAAAGGAATGTGCACGCGACTACCATGACCACCATAGTGAACCATTGACTCTTCTTCATAATCTCTCCTCCGTGATTGTGTTTTGTGGTGAAGTTTACGTTGCCTTTTCCGATATATTACTTATCCTCAACCCGCCCTCTAATATCCGAACATCCGCGGCAGCCACAGAGTGAGCGGCGGGTAGTAGGTCACCATCAACAGCACGACCATGCTGGCCACAAGCATGGGCCAGCCCCGTTTAAAAGTATCCTCAACCGTAACCCCTGACATGGGACTGGTTACGAACAGGGTAATGCCGAACGGCGGCGTAGCAAGGCCGATGACCAGGTTGACGCAGATGATAACACCGATCTGAATAGGATCCACACCCAGGGCCCAGGCAATAGGAGCAAGGATCGGCCCCAAAACGATGACCGAGGCATAGTCGTCCATGAACATCCCGTTGATCAGCAGTACGATATTGAGCATGCCGAGAAATGCCCAGAGCGGCACACCGGCCAGCGGGCCGCTGATGACCTGGATGATCTGCTCGTTTGCGATGGCCCAGGCGGTCACGGTAGCGCTTCCTGCAAGCAGGATTACCAGTCCGGAGGTCAACGCCGTTTCCATGAATATTTCAGGAAAATCACGCCATGTAACCTCCTTGGTAAAGAATACAACGAGCACGAAGGCATAGGCTGCCGCCGCTGCAGATGCCTCTGTCACCGTAAATATCCCCCCGAAGATACCGCCTAAAATAATGACCGGCAGGAACAATGCAGGCAGGGCTTTCCTGAACTGCACCCACTTATCCGGCCACGAAACTTTTTCGTGATTCGGCAGCTTGTCCTTTTTTGCAATGAAGTAGATCACCACCATTTGTGCAATGGCAATCAGTACGGCCGGGATAATGGATCCAAGGAATATCCCGGCAATGGAGGTCCGGCCCACAGAGATGCAGTAGAGGATCATGAGCACGCTGGGGGGCATGATCGGTCCCAGCAGCGAGGCGCTCGCCATGACACCTGAAGCAAACGCCGGTTCATACCCCTCCTTTTTCATCATCGGGATGAGAAACGATCCCAAAGAAGCGGTTGCAGCAACGGCCAGCCCGACAATGGCACCCATGAACAGACACGTACCCACCGTCACGAGGGCAAGGGCGCCGCGAACATGCCCGACAAAGGAATTCACAAAATCAGTCAGGTCCTTGAGAATACTCCCCTTGACCATGAGCTGCCCTGTCAGGATGAAGAAGGGAACGGCAAGGAGGGCAAACCCGTTCATACCCTGAAACATGCGTTGCGAAACCAGCGTCAGAGGATACCCCCCCACCAGGAGATATACGACTGAGCTGAGTATCAGGTTAAAGGCGATGGGAAACCCGATAAGCATCAGGATAACGAAACATACAAGCAGCGATAGTAAGGCTAAGGACATAAACTTCTCCTCCTTGTCAACCGTGGTGTCTTTTAAACATTGTGCTTTATGCGTAGGATCACGCTTTTGAATCCTCCATCCGTTCCGTGCAGGGAATCGTTGTGATAATCCCTGGGGAGTTCCTGCAACGCAATCCTCGCTGTTTCCCTGCTTGAGCGGATGAAGGAAATATCAATCATGAATGCGATCCTTCATCCATTTCAGATCTCCCCAGTGCCATGGATATCTCCGCAGCTGCATCCAGCGCAGCAGTGATGTTCTTCTCTCGCTGTTCTTCCGGAAAACGGAAAATCGGCCCGCAGATCGAAAGGCTCGCGAGTATTTTCACGCTCTTCCCCATGACCGGCACCACAATAGAATAGGTCCCAGCCTCTCGTTCTTCGAAACTGAGTGCATATCCGTCGCATCGGATCCTTGCCAGATCCGCTTCAAGCTCCTCCGGATCAATGATGGTTTTCGGGGTGAACTTTTCCAAAGGCTTCGACGAGATAATCTCTTTTCGGACTTCTTCCGGCTGATAGGCAAGAAGCACCTTGCCGGAGGCACCGCAGTGTAACGGGAAAATCTTTCCCACCTGCGTAACCCTTGCAATACCGTAACGGCTCTTCACCGCCTCAACACAGATCCTGTTACCCTCACCGAGGATATAAAGAGAGACCTCCTCTCCGCACAAGTCTCTCAGTTTTTCCATAACCGGTCGTGCCACATCAGCGATGCTCGTCTCCTGCGAGAGGATATTCTTCCACTGCTGAAACTTTGCTCCGAGCCTGTACTTGCCGCCTGGAGTGCTGCGCTC
>CAYRCP010000355.1:0-2832 GCA_964422755.1 uncultured Bacteriovoracaceae bacterium
TCCCAGCTGCTCTGACCGCTGCAGCACGAGACGGTTCAGTTCTTTGCTGTCTTCAGCCCTGATTACGGAGTCGTGGTCAATCCCCACAGAAGCTTCCTCCCACAATGCCTTGATAATGTAGGTGCCGGGAAAGGTCAGGGGGACTGCCGGGACATGTCCCGGGACAAACCATGCCGGGGTTGCGATATGATTCAGTGTCATCAGCTGTTTAGACAAGACCTTGTTGGAGGTGAGGAACATGGCCTGGGCAGACGCCCCGGTGTAAGGGATGCCGAGGTGGTCGAAGTAGGATGGCGCGAAATGGATGAGCCGGGCATCGCCTTCAACCGATTCCACGAGGTTGAAGATGCATGCCGGATTTATCTCCTGCAGGCGTTTCGTGAATGTATCCCCGGATAACTCGAACGGCACACAGAAAGGTACAAATCCAAGGGAGCGAAGCGCCCCGGATACTTCGCCTGCCTGGACAAGTACATCGCGTTCATCCACGGGTGCATCTACACCTGCCGGGTTATGGGCAATGACAATGTTCATCTCTTGTGAGCCTCGATCCTCTTTATTGCGGAATCCACGATATCCCCGATGAGTTTCCGGTAGGGGATGCCCTTGAGAGAGCATATGATGGGCAGGTCAGAGTGCACCGGGTTGAGGCCTGCAAGGGGATTGGCCTCGATAAAATTAGGGAACCCTCCTGCATCCATGCGGATATCGATCCGGCCGCCATCTCTGCAGCCTAGGGCCTTCCATGCACGAAGCGCAAAGTTTTCACATTTCTCCACTGCTTCTATCTCCGGTATGCGGTAGTCGATTACCTCCTCGTAGTTGGCCTTGTTGTCATAGGAGTAGATGGCATCTCCTCTATGGTCTTTCTTGAAGAGGACTTCCATTACCCCGATACACGATGCGTCTCCATCTGTTCCCACGATGCCGGCGGTGAATTCTCTTCCCGGGAGATAGGTTTCCACGAGTACGCTCTGATTGAACTGTTTCAGTAGGTGCGCGCAGACCTCTGTGAGTTCTTCTTTCGATTTGATTTTTGATCTATCGCTGATGCCTTTGCCGGTCCCTTCTCCTATGGGCTTTGCAAAGAGGGGGTATGGCAGAGATATCTCTTCGATATCGGAAAGCTTTCTCACTATTGCAAAATCCGCCGTTGCAATACCGGCCTGGCGGACAATGGTCTTGGCCAGGCCCTTGTCAAGGGTGAGGGCAAGCACGAGCGGATCGGAGAATGTATAGGGGATGCCAAATGCCTCGAGCAGTGCCGGAACCTGGGCCTCACGGCTGATTCCGTACATGCCCTCGGCAATATTGAACACGAGGCCCCATCTGTGGCCCGAAGCAATTTTGCCGGTGAGCTCTTTTATGTTGCCGATTCGTTCGGTTTTAAATCCTGATTCAACCAGGGCTTCGTCAATGCCCCTGATCGTATCTTCCGGGTCGAATTCCGCGGTCTCCTCAAGGGAGTATCCCTGTTTCAGGTAGTCGTCCCTCAGGTCGTATGTGATACCTATTTCCATGGTAGCTCCCTCAGATTCCGGCCGGGGTGGGATCGGAATATCGAAACAGTTTCTTCTCATAATTTCTCAGGATCACATCGCCGTTCTCACGGCCCTGATAATAGTCCGGCAGGAGCGGAATCTTGCCTCCTCCGCCAGGAGCATCGATGACATAATGGGGTATGGCATACCCGGTGGTATGGCCGCGCAGTCCCTCTATCATCTCGATGCCTTTGGCCACGGATGTTCTGAAATGTGATGACCCGTGGATTGGGTCGCACTGATACAGATAGTACGGCCGCACGCGTACCGCCAGGAGTCCCTGAAAGAGCGGCTTTAATGTCGCTACATCATCATTGATTCCTTTGAGGAGCACGGTCTGGCTTCCCAGCGGTATACCCGCATCAGCCAGGAGGTTGCAGGCCGCAGCAGTCTCCGGGGTCAGCTCGTCGGGATGGGTAAAGTGGATGCTGATCCACAAAGGACGGTATTTTTTCAGGATCCGCAGGAGCTTGGGCGTGATCCTCTGGGGCAGGACAACCGGCACCTTTGTACCGATCCTGATCATCTCCACATGCTCTATCCGTGCAATACTTGAGAGCAGATATTCCAGCTGGCTGTCCGGAAGGGTAAGTGGGTCTCCGCCCGAGATGAGTACGTCTCTCACTGCAGGCGTTTCCTCGATGTATGCAATTGCCTTTTGCCACTGCGCAATGCTGCCCCTGAACCGATGATTGTTGCCCACCATGCGGGACCGGGTGCAGTACCGGCAGTAGGTGGAGCAGAATCCGGTGGTGAGAAACAGGACGCGGTCAGGGTAGCGGTGTACCAGACCCGGCACCGGGCTGTGGCTTTCCTCTCCAAGGGGATCGGCAGCCTCCGAGGGGCTGATAAGATATTCACCCATGACAGGAACAACGGATCTTCGAATGGGCTGGGATGGATTATCCCTTTCCAGCAGGCTCGCATAGTAGGGGGTCATACGAATAGGCATCCCACAGATATTGTGTGTCATTGCGTGGGCTTCATCTTCAGAGAGATCGATGATTCGCTGGATACTCTCAATAGTGCTGATGCTGTTGCGGATCTGCCAGTGCCAGTTTGACCAGTCTGCCATGGTGGCGTTCGGGAAGAATTTGCGCAGAAATTCATTGGAACGGTTACTTATGGGGATGCGGCTCGAGGTGCGGAATTTTGCGACAGAGAGGGGAAGGTGGTACGGCGATTCCGAGAGGATCTCAGGTATCGATGGAGGCTCGTCGGTGAGATCGACGGCGAGCGGCTGGGCGGCTTTCATGCCGGTGGAGATTGCTGCGGATTTTTTCTCCATGTG
>CAYRCP010000356.1:0-2829 GCA_964422755.1 uncultured Bacteriovoracaceae bacterium
GCAGGCCTCAGCTGCACCAGAATCCGCTCAACGGTCTTTATGGTGGAATCAAGGAAAAACATCATGGAGCCAATCTTTGCCTCCATGTGCTCGCTGCCGGCCGGAAGCTTCTTCTGTATCCAGAAGAGATCCATCTTCAAAGCGGTGAGAATCTGCCCCAGTTCGTCATGTATCTCGCGGGCGATCTCTGTGCGTTCACCCTCGAGGATAGTGTGCAGGTGATCTGCATGAATACTCAGCTGCTTGCGGGAATGTTCCAGCTGATCCTCTGCAAGCTTCTGTTCGGTTGTATCGGATATGAATCCCTCCAGGGCCACAAGGTCTCCGGTTTTCGAGTAAACCCCCAACCCTCTTTCCCAGACCCATTTCGTCTCGCGTGAAGGGGTAACAATCCGATATGTGAGTTGATAATGATCATGATTTTCTACTGCATGCCGGATGGTAGCCCATACATACCCTTTATCTTCAGGATGAATTAATTCCCAGTAGGATTCTGCGTAGTTTCCCACCAGTGCATGAGGATAGCTTCCGGTCAGTTCATAACTCCCCTCACTGACAAATTCCATGGTCCATTTCTTGTCGTACTTGCATCGATAAGCCATACCGGGCAGATTTCCCATCAGCGTGGACAGCACCCGTTCACTTTCCCGGAGACGTTCTTCCGCCTGTTTCTTCTCCGTAATATCGGTATGGGTTGCCACGATACGGTTATCATATTTATTGTCACCAATCCTCGACACACTTGTCAGGCAGGAAATATCCCGGCCGTCTTTGTGTCGGTAGGTAAACTCAAGCGAGTGGGTAGGTTTTATCTTCAGCACGGAGTAGAACTTTTTCCCCTCTTTCTCATACTCCTGTTTTGTATGGAAGAGAACTCGCATGGTCTTTCCGATGAGCTCTTCGGGCTCCCAGCCGAAAACTGAGGTCGCTGCATGGTTTACAAACACGATCTTTCTGTCATCCAGGCCGATAACTGCATGGGGGATGGCTTCCATGATGGAGGACTGCAATCGTGCGAGATCATCGACCCTTTCTCTGGCTGTTTTTAATTCGGTTATGTCCATGAAATTGAGCAGGTCCGCATGTTTTTTCTTGTAGAAGATCGAGGTGAACCTGAGAACAGCCCATTTGATATCACCCCCCTTTGTTACGATACGGACTTCAATGGGTTTTTGCACCGTGTCTGAGAGGGCATTATGAGAGATCAGAGTTCTCACCTTATGCAGGTCATCTTCATGAATCAGGGACATCGGATCGAGCATGAAGAGTTCACTCTCGGTATATCCGGTGTACTCCTGCAGCTTGGGATTTGCAAACTGGAACCTGTTGTCCTGAACAAGGCACAGGCCTACCGGAGAGCTTTTCACGAGGCTTTGATTCAAGGCCTCTGCCGTGTCTCTGGCAGTGCAGTCCTCAATTTGCATAGTAATGAAATCAGGGGTCATGAGTACATAGGTGATCTCAGCTATTATCTGCTGGCCTGTGGTAAACATCTTGTAAATCGTTTTTCTTCTCAGGATCGACTGGTCTTGATAACAGCGTTGAAAATCCTGGATGATATCAGGCCGGTTTTTGTATATGTCATGCATGTTCTTACCGATGAAGGTTTGAATCAGATCGCTCGTCACGCTCATAGCCTTTTCGTCAAATCCGATAAGAACAAAGGTGTTGCCCTGCCGCTCCCAGGAGAGACTGAAGAGAGGCACATCCTGTGCCTCCTTGGGAGAGTCAACTTTCCTGTTCTGGTAGAGGTAATGCTTTTTCCAGTAGTGTTCCGATACATCGCGCACAAAGGCGAGGATTCGTTTTTCTCCGTTTATCATAATGATCTGGTTGCTGTACTGGATGGGAAATATCGTCCCGTCTTTCTTTTTGCTGCTGATCCAGACAAACACACCATCGGTGATATTCATTTCATCGAACAACTCGGGGAAGACATCCCTTACCTCATCTTGTATCAGGTCTATGACCCGGAGTTTAAGCATATCTTCCCTGGTGTGACCGTACATTTTCAAGGCAGCATTGTTGCAATCGAGAATACTTCCATCCTGCGCCTCGAGAAAAACGCCATCAGGGTAAAAATTGAAGAGGTAGTGGTAATTGTCTATGTCAACCGAGGTATGATCGATTGCTTCAAGCCTGTTTCTGGTGGAACGCAATTCTTCTATAAGTTGTTTTTTCGTCTTTCGTTGGTCATCCATGTCTCACCAGATAAGAATATAATCTATGCTGCTCCCTTTTTTATCTTCTCTTATAATATGAAAAAAGGATCTAGCTGTACATGCAAAGTAGGCGAGAGGTATTCTCTTGTCAAGCGCAAGAACATATAGAAGGAAAATATATTTAGTATCAATTTGTTAACATGATGTGTATTCCAACTCCCCTGATCTTGGGATTATCCCAAGCAACAAAGAGCCCTTGAAATGCAGCAGAAAAAAGTTTACACGATGTACAAATTCATGTGACTTGAAAAGGATGACGCACGATGAGTGACAATTGCGATATTTTCAAACAACGGGCAGGAATAATTCTGGATGAAATCACCAGGGAAACTACAGATCGGGGTTTGTCTTACCCTGCCGGAGGAATGGTCTCTTCTCTGGTGAAACATGTCACGGAAAATAACCCGGACCTTCTCAAAGACAACTATGTCCTGCGATTCATATTCGATACGGCCATGACCATCACCACTAAATCGTGGAAAAAAACAAGTGACATCATGAATATCCTCCCTCCTCACGGATTCCGTAAAGAGGAAGAAACCCTGCAGTGGACATACTGGTTTACCAGCAACAAGAAAAGAACCCTGCTTGTCAACCGGTTTCTGCA
>CAYRCP010000357.1:0-2807 GCA_964422755.1 uncultured Bacteriovoracaceae bacterium
TATGAGATTATCAATGTGGTAAATACCAATGGCGATGTCGTGGCGTCTTCGCAGCCCGAGGTCATCGGCAAGTACAACGTCGCGGAACGGCCTTACTTCCGTGGTTGCATGAACGGGGAGGTTGTCTTGTCAGACGCCTTGCAGAGTAAGTCCACCGGTGAGCCGGTATTCGTGGTGTCCTCGCCGATAAAAGACGAGCAGGGCGTGGTGGGCGTCATCTTCGGGGCAGTCAGACTCTATGCCTTCAGCGAGGAATTTATCGATCCCATCCGTGTGGGCGAGAGCGGATATGCCTATCTCTGTAACAGTGAAGGCCTCACCCTGGCCCATCGGGACAAGTCAACGGTTTTTAATTTAAGCATCGGAGAAATGGATTTTTTCCAGAAAATGCGCCAGGCAGACAGGGGTCAGATCAAATATGATTTCATGGGGACCAACCAGATGGTGGCTTATGTAAAGGACAATATGACGGGCTGGTACCTGGGCGTGGTGGCCATCGAGGACGAGATCTATGCACCGGTCAGGAGCATCGCCGTCACGAGCCTTGTGGCTGGACTGATCATCATCGTACTCCTCGTGGGCATGATCGCTTTTCTCTCGGGAAGACTCATTATCCGTCCCATCAATCAGGTTGTAGAAGGTTTGAAGGAGGCGGCGGAAGGTGACGGCGATCTGAGCTTGCGGCTCGAGGTGTTGAGCAAAGACGAGGTGGGAGAGCTGGCCCACTGGTTCAATGCCTTTATCTCCAACCTGGAGAAGATTATCGCCAAGGTCAAGATGACCGCATTCATGGTGGATACCGCGACCCAGGAAGTATCGAGCGGGGTCCAGGGGCTGTCCCAGATGACCCAGGAACAGGCTTCGGCTATCGAAGAGGTTGCGGCAACAGTGGAGGAGATGACATCCTCCATCAAGGAGAATGCCGAGAGTGCGAAAGAGGGCCAGGAAAAGACCCGGGAAATGGTGGATCTTGCCAATAACAGTGGTGTGATATCCAGGGAACTGATGCAAAGCATGGAAGATATCTCGGCGGTTTCCAAAAAGATCGGTGATATCGTGGTTACGGTAAACGAAGTGGCCTTCCAGACCAATCTGCTGGCGCTCAACGCGGCGGTCGAGGCTGCACGGGCCGGAGAACACGGCAAGGGATTTGCCGTCGTGGCAGGGGAAGTGCGAGCCCTGGCACAACGCTCGGCTGATTCGTCCAAGCAGATCAAGGAATTGATCGAGGACACGGTTACCAAGATCAGCGCCGGTGATGAAATGGTGAAAAAGACCGACAGTTCACTCAACCAGATCATTACCACCATCGAGCAGCTTTCCCAGGCCATAGAGGAGATCGCGGCGTCATCTTCGGAACAGGCGCGCGGGGTTGATGAGTTGAATAGGGCCATCTCCCAGATTGACACCACCACACAACAGAACGCCTCCACGGTGGAAGAGATCGCCTCCACGTCGGAGAGGCTGCATACCGAGGCCAACGAAATGGCCAGAGATGTGGATCACTTCAATGTGTCGGCGGATATTCAGCGTGGGCCTGCTGCGCAACCTGTAAGCGTAAAGCAGAGGAAAGAGCCCAAGGCAGCGCCGGTTCAAGATCCACTGACGGATAATTTCGAAGAGTTTTAGTATACGCATATAACGGCTGCCGGCGGAGCCTGCCAGACAGCAGGCCTCGCCTGCGGCCGCAAATATCCCCCGGACCCATGATCTTCTCGCATTATAAAGCAGCAGGTTCGTTCTGCCGTGATTATGCCGGGCAATGGCGTGGGGGTGGGGGCCATCAAGAGATGGTTGCCGGGTTTACCGTTGACAGGGCGGCGGATTCGGTATAATCGGCCTCACAAAAAGGGCTTCATTTCGCTTCAACCGGGAAAATCTCACTGGAATACACTAAGCGGAGAGTAGACGGCTGAATCTGGATGGAGTTTAAGAATCCATGAAAAAATTTATTATTTCAGTCCTGGGTGAAGACAGCCCCGGGATTATCGCCGCGGTCACCCGGGCTCTTTATGAGCAGAACTTTAATATTGAAGATGTGAGCCAGACCATCCTGCAAGATCAATTCTCCTGTTTTTTCATCGTGTCCGGACCTGAAAATGTCTCGCGAGGGCACCTGATCAAGGCGCTGCAGGATTCAACGGAAGCCTTCAATCTCTTGTTCAATGTCCGCGATCTGGGGAGGGATGTCTCCTCTCATGCATTCTCTGAGTGTGAACCCTTTGTGGTCACTACCCGCGGTCCGGACCGAAAGGGCCTGGTCTCCGGGATAACCGCGGTTTTCGCCGCTCACAAGGTCAATGTTATTCAGCTTCGGGCCGTATTCCGCGGCGGCGACGAGCCGGGCAACAATATGATGATCTACGAAGTGGACATTGCCCGAGACACGGACCAGAAGGAATTGCGAGGGGCACTGTGTGCAAAGGCCCAGGACCTGGGCCTGGAGATCAGTATTCAGCACAAAAACATTTTCGAAGCCATAAACAGGATCTGAGTATGAAGGATTCGGTGGTTGACAACTGCGGCAAAGACAAGCTCTCTTGTTAGATAAAAGGATAGGTCGATATGTTTACCCATGGAGAAATTCTCTCGGTACTGGAAATGCTGCGCAACGAGCATCTGGACCTGCGCACCGTGACCTTGGGGCTCAATCTTCTGGATTGCGCCAGCGATGATATCAAACGATTTCAGACCAGAATCTACGATCGCATTACCCGCACAGCTGAAAACCTGGTGGCGGTCTGCGATCAGGTGGGCGAAAAGTACGGCATCCCGGTGGTCAACAAACGCATCTCGGTCAGCCCCAT
>CAYRCP010000358.1:0-2784 GCA_964422755.1 uncultured Bacteriovoracaceae bacterium
TGGGCATTTTTCCTATCCTTGACATCTCATGCGCTCCTTACCAGACCCTGATCAGTACTTCACCGCCCACATTTTCGGCTTTCGCCTTGAGGTCGGTCATAACACCCTTTGACGTACTCACCACAGAAATACCGAGCCCTTTTCGTATAGGCTGAATTTCCTGCGCACCTTTATAGATTCTTCGCCCCGGTTTTGAAACTCGTTCAATACCGGTAATAACATGGCGAGAATTATAGTACTTCAGGTTAACCCTGAGCAGTCCCTGTTTGTCATCCTCAATGACTTTATATCCCTTAATGTATCCTTCCTTCATCAGGATATCAGCAATATTGAGTTTCATCTTGGAAGCCGGGATATCCACGCTGTCTTTCGAAGCCTGGGCACCATTTCTTATCCTGGTTATCATATCTGCAATAGGATCAGTAAGCATCCTTTTCCCCTTTACCAGCTAGATTTCTTAAGGCCGGGTATTTCACCTTGCATTACATATTTTCTCAGACAAATCCTGCAAATACCAAACTTTCGGTAAACTGCGTGGGGTCTGCCACATATGCTACACCTGGAATACTCCCTGACCTTAAACTTTTGCGGTCTCTTCTGTTTAACTATCAACGATTTCTTGGCCATAATCTTACCCACTTACCTCCTGAATGGCATGCTGAATGCGCCTAAAAGGCTCCTGCCTTCGTCATCCGTAGCAGCCGTGGTCACCACCGTTATGTTCATTCCGCGGAGCTTGTCGATACTGTCATAATCGATCTCAGGAAAAACGGACTGATCGCCCAGACCCAGGGTATAATTGCCTCTTCCGTCAAATGCCTTGGAAGATACTCCTCTGAAGTCTCTCACACGCGGCAACACAGCATTGATCAACCGGTCTAAGAACTCATACATCTGACGGCCTCTCAAGGTTACCGTACACCCGATAGGCATACCCTCTCTCAGCTTGAAAGCAGCAATTGATTTACGGGCTTTCCTGATTATTGGCTTCTGTCCTGAAATGACTGCCAACTCATGCACCGCTTTATCAATAATCTTTATATCCTGAACAGCCTCACCAAGTCCCATATTGACGACAATCTTGACGATTTTGGGAACCTGATTAATGTTCTTGTATCCATATTCAGTCTGGAGGCTGGGGATCACTTCCTTTTTATAAAATTCCTTTAGTCTTGCCATTACCTGCACCTCATGTGTCCAACTCTTCTCCGCAGCGTCTGCACACCCGTACCTTTTTTCCGTCCTCATGGATTTTATAACCGACCTTCACCGCCGTGCTGCACTTTGCACAATTGAAGCCAATATTCGAGGCATGGATACTTGCCTCTTTTTCAATTATGCCCCCCTGCGATGTCTGGGTGGGTTTCGTATGTCTCTTTACCATGTTGACACGTTCTACAAGCACTCGGTTCTTCTTGCCCAAGATGCGGATCACCTGCCCCTGTTTACCCTTGTTTTTCCCGGAGAGAACCACAACGGTATCGCCTTTTTTTATCTTGCTCATGATTTCATACTTTGCCATCTCTTTACTCCTAGAGCACCTCTGGGGCCAGGGAAACAATCTTCATGAAATTCTTGCCTCTCAGTTCTCTGGCAACAGGTCCGAAGATACGAGTCCCAACTGGTTCATTCTGGGTATTCAATATGACTGCTGAGTTTTCATCAAATCGGATAGACGAGCCATCGCTGCGTTTCTGAGTTCGTTTTGTCCTCACAACTACAGCCTTGCATACCTCGCCCTTTTTGACCTTGGATCGGGGTATTGCCTCTTTCACGGTCACGACAATAATATCTCCCAACGAGGCATATCTGCGTTTGGATCCACCCAACACCTTGATACACATCACTTCTTTCGCTCCAGAGTTATCTGCAACTTTCAGCCTTGTCTGCTGCTGAATCATAGCTCGCCTCCACAAATAAGCCTATTCTTGTCTCTCAAGTATGTTCACGACCCGCCAGCACTTATCCTTGCTTATGGGTCTACTCTCTCGTATCAATACTTTATCACCCATTTTGCATTCATTCTTCTCGTCATGGGCCTTAAATGTCGTACGTTTTCGGATATACTTCTTGAAAACCGGGTGTTTTTCCAATCGTTCCACAGTCACCACTACGGTTTTATTCATCTTATCACTGGTGATTACGCCCAATAACTCACGCTTTGAAGATTTCTCTGCCATCACTGTTTCTCCTGGATGATCGTATTAATCCTTGCAATATCTCGACGCAACTTTCGAATAAGACTGTTGTTGTCAAGCTGCCCCATAGAATTTCTAAACCGTGCATCCATGATGTCACGAGAATATTTCGCTTTCAGCTGCGTCAGATCACCCATGTTTTTTTCACGCAATTCACTAGCCTTCATAAAGTCCCTCCCGCATTACAAAACGTGTCTTTATGGGAAGCTTGTGGGAGGCAAGACGAAAAGCCTCTTTTGCCTGCTCGTATGTCACTCCGTCTATCTCGAAAATGATCCTGCCGGGTTTTACCGTTGCAACCCATTCCTCAGGAGCACCTTTTCCTTTTCCCATTCTTGTCTCTGCAGGTTTCTTGGTTATGGGCTTGTCAGGGAATATCCTGATCCACACTTGTCCGCCACGTTTTACATAACGTGTAATGGCAATACGTGCCGCCTCGATCTGCCGAGCAGTTATCCAGTGGGGTTCGATGGTCTGGAGGCCGTATTTCCCGAAGGAAACCTTTGAACCCTTTTCCGGGGTTCCGGTCATCCGTCCCCGATGTACTTTCCTGTGTTTTACCTTGTTTGGCATCAACATGGCTTAT
>CAYRCP010000359.1:0-2782 GCA_964422755.1 uncultured Bacteriovoracaceae bacterium
CTTTCTGGATAGTCTGTTCAAAGGAAGGGAGCAATGCGTCAACCTGCTGCCCCACTGCAGGATTCTTGAAGGTTTCTATCTCAACCATTGCATCACGGATCGGATTCAGGTCGAGGGTAATGTCATCGCCAAGCCGCACATATTGAGCGGACAGGTCTATCCTGGGAAAATACAATCCACGGGTAGCCAGCCTGATCTGCCGGATCTGGTTTTCCTCAAGTTGTGCCGCACGCAGCGATGCATTTTTAGACCGGGCAATCGACGCGGCCTGCTCGAAGGAAAGATCCATCCCGTTGGCCGGCAATGAAATGATCGACGAGAATGAAAAAACCACGGTTATCAACAGTAACAATCCGATTTTCCGATCCATTAATCTTCTCTCCTGGACAGAATACGGTGCCTGGGTAAAATCATACCATGCATTCGCAATAAATACGGAGTAAGAGTATTACCCAGCCATCAAGAACAAGGTTTATTAAGGCATTAGTCCTCCTCTTGTCCAGACCAAATATAAAATATGTTCGCGTATCAGGAAATCAAGGTAATGCAAAGAAACGTCCACGTTCTTTGCGAGGAATAATGTGTTATAATTATTCCTTCTCTTGCCTCACTTCACTTCCTCCCGCCCGTGCATTGCTTGTCGAAAAGGCAAAAAAACAAGAGCCTGCCCCCATCCATACAGCTTGAACCACGAAGATCACGAAGGACACGAAGAAAACTGAACAAAGAAAAGAAGTTACCAAAGAAGCCGGGATTGAAACCGCTTGGCCCATAGGGAAGACCCTTCGTGCTCTTCGTGTCCTTCGTGGTATGGTGATGAAACCAGTCAATGATGATGATCTGCCCCTGTCAATGTGTATGGAATAATTATTTGCTTGCGTGCGCACGCAATTAATGTAAACTCTTCCCTGACTGGAGGCGATAAAGACATGTCGACCGAAGAGGATCTTTTTGCTTTTTTGCACAGCATCATGAAGAAAAAACGAAAGATAATGGAACACGAACTATACCCCCTGGGCATGAGCCATGCGGAGATGAGACTCCTCATAATGATCTACCGCTCAGATGGATGCAGCCAGGATGACCTGGTTTCCAACCTTGAAGTGGACCGCAGTAATGTAGGCAGGGCCCTGAAGAAGCTGGAACGAATGGACTATATACATCGAACAAGGGATACACATGACGGCCGGGCATTTCGCGTGTTCCTGACCGCGAAGGGCTGGGCTGTCCGCGACCAGCTCTCGCAGATCAGAAACAATCTCAGAACCACCTTCACTCTTGGGATCAGCGAACAGGAGCTGGGCATCCTTACAGGATTACTGAAAAAAGTTGATCAGAATCTGACTGAAGAAACCTATCTCAAGATCAAGCAGGCTCAATAATAAGCTGCATCATCTCAGAGGAGCGAACGTGACCTGATGAAAAAACAGAGCGAGCGTCTTGGAACCGAAAACCCTGGCAAATTACTCATCACATTATCGACACCGGCAATGATAGGAATGTTTGTAACCGCGCTGTATAATATCGCGGATGCAATATTTATCGGCAGAGGCGTTGGAACGCTCGGATTGGCAGGGGTGTCCATTGCCCTGCCCTTCCAGATGTTATTGATGGCCTTTGCCGGCATGGTGGGTATGGGCGGAGGGTCCATTATTTCCCGCAGGCTCGGGGCGCATCAGCTCGAAGACGCAAACAAAGCCCTGGGAAACGTGATCGATCTCGTCGTGATAATCGGGTTCCTCGCCGCTGTTTGCGTTCTGATGTTTGTTGAACCGCTCTTACGGCTCATAGGCGCCACACAGAACATCCTGCCCTATGCGAAAGACTACCTGAGTATCGTTCTTTTGGGATCGGTGTTCTTCGGGTTTGCCATGTCCACGAACAATATCGTTCGTGCAGAAGGGAATGCCAGACTGGCCATGCTGACCATGATTTTTTCTGCCGCAGTCAACCTGGTTCTCGATCCGATCTTTATTTTCGGCTTCGGCTGGGGGGTCCGTGGAGCGGCACTGGCAACGATCATCGCTCAGACAAGTGCGGCCGCGTTCATGGTCTGGTACTTTACCAGCGGCAGAAGCTCCCTGACGCTTTCCACGCGGTATCTGACTCCTGATCCGGCCATAGCAAAAGAGATCATGATCGTGGGCTCGCCGATCTTTGTACGGCATTCTGCGGGATATGTCATGTTTGTCATCGTCAACTCCCTGCTGGTAAAGTACGGAGGTGAAGTATCAGTCGCGGTCTTCGGTGTGGTCAACCGGGTTCTCATGGTGTTTCTCATGCCGACCATGGGCATTATACAGGGAATGCAGCCGATCGTGGGGTATAATTACGGCGCCCGGCAGATAGACCGGGTAAAGGAAACCGTATTACTGGCCGTGAAATATTCCACCGGCATTTCAGTAGCGGCCTTTATCATTATGATGATCTTCCCCTCATACCTGATCAGAATCTTCTCAACCGATCCCGCCATGATCCAGTGCGGCACATCTGCCCTGCGGTTTATCTTTGCAGCTGCAGCGGTAATCGGGGCACAGATGGTGGCCGGGGGATTCTATCAGGCCCTCGGCAAGGCAAACCAGGCCCTGGTCTTGAGTATGGCCCGACAGGTGCTCTTTTTCATTCCCCTTGTTTTGATAACACCTCACATCTGGGGACTCAATGGTATATGGGCAGCCTTTCCTCTGGCCGATGTCTGTGCCTTCGTCCTCACCGCTGTCATGGTCTACAGCGATGTACAAAAGGGGTTGTTTCGTCCGGAGATTGAAACTGATATGCTGCT
>CAYRCP010000360.1:0-2782 GCA_964422755.1 uncultured Bacteriovoracaceae bacterium
GATTAAACTCGATTTCACCGTTTTCATCCCTGCTGACCGGCAGCAGCAGACACGATTTCAGCCAGATCAGGTAAGAAGCCATCTCCAGGAACTCTCCGGCCAATGATACATCAAAAGACCGCAGCTCTTCGATATAGTTTACATACTGGTCCACGATGGGGCAGACCTCGAGGTTCTCCAGGGTGAACCGGTTCTTTTCAATGAGATAGAGCAGCAGATCCAGCGGGCCTTCGAAGGTGGACAGGCGGAGTACAAAATCCCCTTTTATGTCCTGCGCTGCCGATCCCATATCCCCCCCTGAGCCTATGGAGCCAAACGCATGGCCGATCGAACCCTGGCCATGGTAATGTCGGATTCTTTTGTTGCCCTCTCACACCCGTGCTTTAAGATATCGTCAACCAGAGAGAAATGCCCCCGGTAATAATCCATCTTCTCCCAGACAGGGGTGAATTCCCTGCACAGGTTTTCAATGAGAATGCGTTTACACTCAACGCAGCCAAGGCTTGCATCCCTGCAGCCCGTTTGAATTTCTTCTCTCTTGTCCTGATCCGTATACTGCACGTGCAGCGGATAAAGATTGCAGTCATCCGGTTCTCCCGGGTCTTTTCTCCTCATGCGCTTATTATCCGTGAGCATCAGCATCACCTTATCCTTAAGGCTTTCCGGAGTCTCATATATGAAGATGGCATTGTTATATGATTTTGACATCTTCCTCCCGTCAAGACCGGAGACTCTCGGCGCCTCGGTGAGGATCTCCTTGGGCTCTTTCAGGATCGAGCCGCCGTAGATATGATTAAACCTCCTGGCGATCTCCCTGGTAAGTTCCAGGTGAGGGAGCTGGTCCTCTCCTATGGGCACCTTGTCCGCATGGTACAGGACGATATCCGCGGCCTGGAGAACGGGGTACCCCAGAAACCCGGAGGTACTCAGATCCTTTTCCCTGAGCTCTTCCTTGAGTTCCTTGTAGGTGGGATTCCTCTCCAGCCAGGACAGCGGCGTGATCATGGAAAGGAGCAGGAAGAGCTCGGCATGTGCCTTGATATCGGACTGTCTGAAGATCACCGATTTCTCCGGGTCGATCCCCACACTCAGCCAGGTCATGACCATGTCCTTCGAGCTCTGCTGGATAATGGATGGATCGCGATATTCACTGGTGAGGGCATGCCAGTCTGCCACAAAATAGAAACACCGGTATTCATCCTGCAGGTCAACCCAGTTTTTCAACACCCCCAGATAGTGTCCCAGATGAAGATCGCCGGTGGGTCTGATCCCAGATACGATGCGTCTGTCTTCCATATACCCCCTCTGCTAAAAACTTAATAATATACCAACTATTGCCCTGATAATGGGGAAGATCACGATATCCACCACCCGGGTAAATATCAGGACAAGCAGGATGATAAACCCATAGGGAGTTACCACTCTTGCATAGGTTACCGCCATGTCATGGGGGAGCAGCCCTTCCAGGATATGACTGCCGTCAAGCGGCGGAATCGGGATAAGATTGAAAATGGCGAGGCCCACATTTATCATGATGGTAATCTGTATCATATATGCCAGAGGATACAGATATGATGCGGCGAGCAGCCCGCCGACAAGCTTGAAGACCAGGGCGAATAAAAAGGCGAGGACCAGGTTCGAGGCCGGCCCGGCCAGAGACACCCACATCATGTCTTTTCTCGGATTCTTGAAGTATCGCGGGTCCACGGGCACGGGTTTTGCCCATCCGATCATGCGGGTAATGAACAGCACGAGCATCCCGACAATATCGATATGCTTAATCGGGTTGAGCGTCAGCCTGCCGGCAAGTTTTGCAGTGGGGTCACCGAGCATGTATGCGGCATACCCGTGACAAACCTCATGAACGGTTATGGAAAACAGGACCGGGACCACTAAAAGCACGAGTTGTTGTATCATATCATTCATTATGACGGTCTTATACCGTAAAGATATTCCCAGTGTCAAAATGATACCAATAATGGAGTATATCACTATTTTATTCAGATGGTTGCGAAACAAAACATGGCCCTCTTATCTCACGGTTCAGGAGTAATAATCATGAATACCGCGAAGAGATCCTGGATCTTTTTGCCGGAGACGGGTATCCCTTAAAGGTATGCGGGAATACCTCATAGGATGGCCGGAACTGACCGCCGCAACCCTTATCCGGCGCTACAAGCGTTTCATGGTCGATGTGCAGCTCGAATCCGGAGAGGTTATCACCGCCCACTGCCCGAATTCCGGCAGCATGCGCGGATGCCTGGAGCCCGGAAGGAGAGTGTTCCTTTCCCGGTCAAACAACCCTCAGAGAAAATTTGCCCATACCTTTGAACTCATCGAGATGCCCTCATCCCTTGTCATAGTAAACACCCTCATGGCCAACCGCATTGTGAAAAAAGCGATTCAGGCAGAGCTCATTCCTCAGTTGTCCGCATATACTTCGATACGCGCTGAAGTTCCCTACGGCATTGCCTCCCGGATCGATCTCCTCCTGGAGGGATCGGGAAAACCCTGCCTTGTGGAAGTCAAGAGCTGCACCCTCGTGGAAGACGGAATCGTCATGTTCCCTGATTGTATAACCGCCCGGGGCTTGAAACACCTCGTGGAACTTCAACGCGAAGCGGCAAAGGGCTGGCGCTGTATACTGTTCTTTCTCATACAACGCATGGACGCTCAGATCTTCAGACCTGCAGACCACATAGACCCTGCATTCGGCCGGGAACTGAGGCATGCCTTTTCATCCGGCGTAGAGATCCTGGCGTATACGACGCATATTACCACC
>CAYRCP010000361.1:0-2769 GCA_964422755.1 uncultured Bacteriovoracaceae bacterium
AGCCTTTAGTCCTGAGCAGTTCCCCTTAGTTTAGTATGCAAGGTGCCGAACATCCCGCATCCACCCCCTCGCCGGAGGCGATATTCAAACGATTCAGGGCACCATATCATGTCCCGTAAAACCTCTTCAGCCGTTATCGGAATAACTCAATACCTTTTGCTTTACCACGTCGGCGACAATTCGCAGCTTTTTGTCATGTACATCATACACCTTGATCACATCTCTGAATCCTTCCTCTTCGGGAATGAGCTCTCCGAGCATGCTCGGAAGCTTATGCAACCAGCTGGTATTCAAAAACACGCCCTCTTTCCACGGGAAGATGGCCACAAAAAATATTCTGTTCTCCACCAGGTCCTGGAAGAAATGAGTACCGAAAGACAACTCGGGCATGAAGTTACCTTCGATGGAAGCTATCTCGCCGAGCACCATAATATTGTTGATCTCCGAGAAGTGCACCGGAACCCCGAGCGATGGTGTTGTTGTGCCCCACCTGCCCGGCCCGAGAAGCATGGTGGGAAGATCTTCCCGACTTACTATCTGCCTGTTCAGCTCGCCAATGACCCTGGCAACACTGTATTTCTGCTGCAGCGGCAGATCATTGTACGTCAGCGGCTCCACATAGATGATCCTCTTAATGGGCTGGGAGATACTTCCCCCCATGAAGTTTCCGTCCATGCTGAAAAGAATATTGTCTTCAGCAATGTCAGAGGGAAAATCCACCGGTTTTTCTTCGCCAATGGTCTGCAGCGGTCTGCACTGGACGAGGTTGATCAAAAACCCGCCATCCCTGGTGAAGTTGACGGTGAACTCTATATCTACAGGGTAGTTGTACTGCTTTTCCAGTGTCTTGAGCATGGAGTGCATGTGTCCGGAAAAAGCAGTGTTGGATAACAGTTCGTCAAAGGTGATGATCCACGATTTTTCGTCATTTCTTCCGAGGTCGCGAAGCTTCTGCGTTATTTCTTCATCCTCTGTGGCAAGGTACTCAAGGGGAATATCAAGTTTTTCTTTCATGAGGTTATGAAATGATGATGTCTGCAGCACATTGTCCCGGGTATTGATGACATCCACGCTGTGCTGTGAATATGTCCTCAATTCATCCCGGCCCGCAACCGGCATGGACAGAGGATCATCCAGCGCAACGATCCGGGGGTAGTCCCCCTCGACACGGTCCACCGCCCGTGTTCCCAGCCCCAGGACGAGCCTGAGCATACCGGCCCTCGAATCCATACCCTTTTTCCAGACAAAGGTATTGTGGGAAACCCCGACCCCGCCGATGTCGGGGAAGAAATAATGCTTGCGGTACGAACCGGAAACCCGCTGGACCAGAAGGGCCATCTGCTCGTCCTGGTGCTCCAGGCCGCGCTGCCGCCTGTATATCAGGGCATCTTCATTCATGGTGCTTGCAAAGATCCTCTTGACCGCATCTTCAAATTTCTCATAGCGCTCGTCAGGCGACCCCTGGTTTGCGCAGAATATGCTCTCGTATTTCCCGGCAAAGGCATTGCCGAAAGAATCTTCCAGCAGGGAAGATGAGCGCACAATGATGGGCGATTGTCCGAAATATTCGATGATCTGCAAAAAATATTCTTTGATGTCGTCAGGGAATGTACCCTGCAGCATCTTCTTTGCCAGAACCGGTGCTGTCTTAAAGAAACCGTCATGGGTTTTCTGCTCCATGCGCAGCTTCCAGCAATCATTGTTCACGAGATACGAGTAGAACACGTCCGAGCCGATGTAAAAGGAATCATGGGGCTCCAGGAGGTCATTCCAGTGTATGCTCTCCTCTTTTGACAGGAGCTTTCTTGCCAGGATCATGCCTGCCGTCTTTCCCCCGATAAAGCCGGACCCGATAAGCCTTGCCTTGATCTCCAGGAGGTCTTCCAGTCTCAGGTGCTCCTTGACAAGCTCAGCCATCCTGAGCTCTTTGGTGATCATGATCTCGCAGAGCTGATCGATCATCCGCCTTCTTTCCTCTTCATCAGAACCTTTATCGAGCAGGTCTTCGGCCCTGATAAAGAGCCGCTCCCAGTAATCCAGACTCCTCCTTGCCCCCTCGGTAAAACTTGACATATGCGAGAACAGCTTGGATGCATCGACACTGTTTGTTACGGGAATAAAGCTGTCCCCCTTTTCCAGATGAGGGAGAAACATGGTGGGTGAATACCGCTTCCAGACCTTTAACGGCTGCACGTAAAAATCATCTTCACAGGTATACGTATCGAGCAGCACCTGCGTGGTTTCCCGAATCCTCGCAACAGTCGCATAGGAATGCCGGTTTCTGACAATCGCAAAATAGGCGATGGTGTTTAATTCAAAGAGGTACGGGCAGGTGATCAGGAAAAAATTCCCGATCATCAGGTCTGTCGACCAGGCGGAAAGCAGGTCCGAAAGGCTGTCGAATACATAAAAGACACCTTCCCCCTGCTGGGTGATAATGGTATGCACCTGGGTGGAAAATGATTCAAAACCCTCAGATGAATCCAGCGTATAGATGGTGAGATTCTCTCCCGGTTCAAACAGGGGTTCATGCTGGGCGAACCGCATGTATACGACCTTGTTTTTTTCCTCCAGTGCCTTACTGACGAATGGCGCGACTATGGCTTTGTAATCCGAGATGTCATCGACCTGCCAGACTACATTATCACCGCTGCGCAGCCAGTCGATAACCGTATCGAGTCCTTTCAGACCCGTGCTCACTCGTTTCAGCGACTTCATGTGATCCCCTTATACTCAGCGTTGCTTCTCATAGGTTGGTGAATGGGATTT
>CAYRCP010000362.1:0-2757 GCA_964422755.1 uncultured Bacteriovoracaceae bacterium
TTCCTGAATAGTTACCACGAAACAGGTGATAAACCGCACGTCCAGATCTGCAAGGTCCGAGATTCCTGATAATTCGCCCACGAACCGGGTGATGAGAAGATCTGCGATATCCTCCACCAGGTGCGCCTCAAGGGAATCATCAAAGGTCGTAAGATAATGTATGAGATCCTCTTTCACCTCGGGCATGAAGACCCGAGCGCCGGAGGAATCAAGATGGGTGGTCTGTGCGAGGAAGTCCACCAGTTCACCGAGAGAAAGAGGCCTGAAGGAGGAGTGCTTTTCGATAAAATTGATTGCGAGCGAGGTGAGGGTAATATTTTCCAAGTCCAGATTCGTGCCGGTGTTTGTTTCTTTGAGCTTTGCGATCTGTTTTTCCCACTCAAGATCGGCGGTAATGTGTACCAGTGCCTCGATCCTGTCGATGTGCTGCGTTATCTGTTCAAGCTGCTTAATTGAGGAGAATTCCAGATCTTTGAACAAAGGTCGTTTTTTCAGCATACCCTCTACATAGTCGCTCAGGCTTTCAGGGATCATGGACAGTTCTATTTCCCGCAGCAGGAGTTTAAGTCTTTTCTGCTGCTCGTATACCAGATTATAGCCCAGCGAAAACAGGGTATCTGCATTGACATCTTCCAGTATGTCCTGCGCTGAGCAGTTGTTTTCTCTCATGGCGATCGCCAGACCAAGGGATGTGATCGAACTTGCCTTGTCCATACTGTTTTTCAGCTCATCGAGCTCGTTGAGGGGTCTGAAATCCGCCATGATGATCTTGTTTGCCAGGTAGACCATTTCATAGATGAAGCGATCCCGAGTTTCCTGCGGCGCCTCGGCGATTGCCTGTACCACGATCCCCTTGTTCTGGGAAAAGTGTTCCATATAGAGAGAGGGGAGAAAAGACCTGTCCTCATCGATAACCGGGGTCTTTTCCTTTTGAATACCTGTCTTGAGCAGTCTTTCGGGCCGTACGTGCCGGTAGATGCCGGCGGCTTCATCCGGAGGGGGGAATCCCATCTCCATAAGCCGGAAAGTGCGCTTCTCAAAGAGGCTCTCTTCCATGGAGCTCTTGAGCACCCAGATCACCCCCTCCATGATTCCGAAATAGACATTCTGCTGTTGGGTGAACAGGAGGTTCAGCATATCTTTGAGGAGCTGATTCTTTTCATCATCCCGGGTAAAACGGAAATAATAGACATCATCGAAGCTTTCATAGCCTTCATTTAAGAGGTCCGGAATATCCTCATCAGTGGGGACCACCTGGACCACCTCGAGATATGACTGGAAGAGGAGTGTGATAAGATCCAGGTCAATGACCTCGAGGGCTCCCTGGAGCGTGTCCACATCGACATTGTAGATTTCCCAGAGCCAGTCGAGCAGGCCCTCGACACTGAGGCTGTCTTTTTCCCAGCAATCCATATCGATGAAGTGGCCTAAGGTCTCGGGCGGGATGTATTGAAGCAGGATCTGGCTGTCCGTCCCCCAGGATTCCTTGATAATCATGTATGTTTCCTGGGAGGAGAGCTGCTGGAGGATTTCTTTGGTGTATGGTGAATCAATAATGGTGCGGGCGCGCTCGTCAGGAGAGCACTGGAGCACCCTTGAGAGTTCTGTTTGCAACGTCAGTTTGGTGTGCATGAGCACTGGTTAACACACTTATGGATACAGTATCAAGCGTGCTTTACTCTTCCCCCACAACAAGCATACCTGCCTTTTTCCGGATCTTCGAAGAGATGGTGTCGATGATTGAATAAGCACTGGGAACCACGAACAGCGTGAGTGCCATGGCAAAGAGAAGCCCGAATGCAACGGAAACCGCCATGGGGGAGCGCATCTCGGAGCCTTCCGAGACGGAAAATGCCATGGGAAGCATGGCGGTTATGGTGGTGATGGATGTGATGAGGATGGGGCGCAGCCGGATACCGGCACCTTGTATGATGGCGGCGGTCTTTTCCATGCCGGTACTCCGCAACCGGTTTATATAGTCTATCATGACGATGCCGTTGTTGACCACAATCCCCATGAGGATGATCAGCCCCATGAACGACGGCACGGAAAGCGTTTTACCGGTAATTGCGAGCCCCGCGATCATCCCGACATAGGCCAGCGGCAGCGTGAACATCACGATGAGCGGCTGGGTGAGGGATTCGAACTGTGCTGCCATAATCATATAGATCAGCATGATGGCCACGAGGAAGGCCTTGCTGAGTTCATGGAAAGAGGTCTGCATATCCTCGAAGCTTCCTCCGATGTCGAAAAAATACCCCTCCGGGATGCTGACGGATCGCAGGATGTTTTGGATATCTTTGCTGATGCTCCCCAGGTCTCTGTCGAATGTGGTGCCGGTAATGGTCACAACCCGGTTCTGATTTTTCCGGTTTATCGTAATGGGGCCCACGCTTTTTTCGAGACTCGTTACCTGCCACAGGGGGAGGCTGAACCCGAGGGGAGATTGTATGACGGCGTTTTGCAGGTCCTCGATATTTTCCCTGTAGGCTTGTTGGAAACGCACCCTGATGTCATACTCATCTCCTGCTTCGTGGAATCTGCTCACCACCTTTCCCAGCATCGCCGTCTCGATTGTTGTGGCTATCCGGGCAACACCGAGTCCCATTTTGGCGGCCTTTTCCCGGTCAACTTTGACATGGAGCTCGGGTTTGCTCTTTTTGAGAGATTTGTCGATGTCCTTGAATCCCTCAACGGATGACAACTTGTCCATGATATCCGTGCTTATCGTATCGAGCATGTCCAGATCGGGGCCGT
>CAYRCP010000363.1:0-2755 GCA_964422755.1 uncultured Bacteriovoracaceae bacterium
TTGATGAGCGGGCCGAATATGGGCAGCTTCAAGGCAAAGCTGTCGATATAGTATCGCCCTTTCTTCTGTTTGCCGGCCCATTTGAATCCGATGATCAGCAGGATAATGGTAGCTATCATGAGATACCAGTTGTTTCTGAAAAAGGCACTCAGGTCGACGACGAGCTGAGTCGGGCCCGGCAGAGCGGAGCCGAACTGGGTGAACATATCCTGGAAGGTGGGGATAACAAAAAGCATGAGCACGGCAACAACGCCGAAGGCAACGCACAGAACGATGATGGGGTAGGTCATGGCGCTCTTGACCTTATTCTTGAGCGCCTCGTTTTTCTCCATATACACCGCAAGCCTGTTGAGCACTGTATCGAGCACACCGCCGATCTCCCCTGCTGCAACAAGATTTACAAAGAGATTGTCGAAGACCTTCGGGTGTTTTGCAAGCGCATCCGCAAAGGTGCTCCCGCCCTCGACATCCGACTTTATCTGAGACAGGATCTTCTTGAATGTGGGGTTCGGCTGCTGGGATGCAAGGATATCAAGACACTGCACCAGCGGAAGCCCTGCATTGATCATGGTGGCGAACTGTCTGGTGAATATGACGATTTCTTTTGTCTTGATCTTTTGTTCAAACAGCGTGATCTGCTTGGGTTTCCCTTTGACTTTCGTGGGGAGTATGCGCTGGCGTTTGAGCAACATGGTTGCTGTTGCCTTGTTATCCGCTTCGATCTCTCCCTTTTTGATATTGCCGTTTGCGAGTTTTCCTTCCCATACGAAAACGGGCATGGTCTATCTCCTCTCTCTCACGTTTGCTCCCGCACCTCTGACCTGGTTTGGGGATGCCATCATTTGTCTGAGCTCTTCGGGATCCATGGACCACCCCAGGGCATCATCAAGGGATATGAGTTTGCGCGTGAAGAGGTTGAACAGGGATTGATTCATGGTTTGCATGCCGTGCTTTGTTTGCCCCACCTGCATCTGGGAATAGATCTGATGGATCTTGTCCTCCCGGATCAGGTTCCTGATGGCAGGCGTCGATATCATGAGCTCCGATGCAAGAACCCGCCCCTTTCCATCAGCCCTCGGGAGGAGCTGCTGAGCCATAACTGCCTCAAGTACGAAGGCGAGCTGTGCCCGTATCTGAGACTGTTGATGGGCAGGGAAGGCATCCACGACACGGTTTACGGTTTGTACTGCTGAGTTGGTGTGAAGTGTCGCAAATACAAGGTGCCCGGTCTCGGCAATGGTAAGGGCTGCCTGCATGGTTTCCAGATCACGCATCTCCCCGATGAACACGACATCAGGGTCTTGTCTGAGGATGTATTTCAGCGCTCTGGTAAAATTCTTGGTATCTGCGCCCACCTCTCTCTGATTTACGATACAGCCTTTATGCTTGTGTACGAACTCGATCGGGTCTTCTATGGTCACAATATGATCGCGTCGTTCGATATTGATCTTGTCGAGAAAAGCGGCCATGGTTGTTGACTTGCCGCATCCGGTAGGTCCGGTAATAAGGATTAATCCGCGGGGAAGAGAGGAGATGTTGCCCGCAATGTTTGGAAGGCCAAGGTTCTCCAGGGGGACAATATCATAGGGGATCATTCTGAATACCCCGGCCAAAGCGCCCCTCTGTACGAAGATATTTGCCCTGAACCGGGCCACTCCTTTTATTCCGAAGGAAAGATCGAGTTCCTGTTCTTCCTCAAACTTATGCTTTTGGGCCTCGGTGAGTATCGAATACAGGATCTGTCTCGTTGCCGTTGGATCAAGGGCCGGCATATCCAGAGGATAGAGTTGACCCCGAACCCGAATCTGTGGCGGCGATGCAGTGGTTATGTGCAAATCCGATGCACCTTTTTCCACCATGGTTTTTAAGAGATCATATATACTGTGTTCCAATGGAGCCTCCTGTTAATCAGCCATTGTCGTTCTGAGGATTTCGGAGACAGAGGTGACACCTTCGAGGATTTTCGTCAAACCACTTTGTCTCAGAGTCTTCATGCCCTGATTGATCGCCTCGTTCTTGATTTCCGTCCCTGATGCACCCATGAGAATCAGTTCCTTTAATTCTTCTGAAACCGGCATGACCTCATAGAGGGCTATTCGGCCTTTGAACCCGGTATTGCCGCATACAGAGCATCCTTTTCCCACAAAGCATTCAGCAGTCTGTGCGATATCCGGATCCAACCCCATCTGAATGAGGGTTTCAACAGAGGTGTCGTCTCTTTCCTTGCACTCCTGACAGATCTTTCGTGCGAGCCTCTGCGCCACGATAAGGTTTACCGATGAAGCCACCAGGAAGGGCTCTATGCCCATATTCAGCAGCCTGTTAATGGTGGATGGCGCATCATTGGTGTGAAGCGTGGAAAGCACGAGGTGCCCGGTAAGTGCTGCCTTTATCCCTATTTCTGCGGTCTCAAAATCCCGTATCTCCCCCACGAGGATAATGTCGGGGTCCTGCCTCAGGAATGATCTCAATGCCGAGGCAAAGGTGAGACCGATTTCCTCGTGCATCTGGACCTGGTTTACGCCGGCAAGGTTGAACTCTACCGGATCTTCTGCAGTGGAAATGTTGCGGTCAATCTGATTGAGTTCGGAAAGTGCGGAATACAGTGATGTGGTCTTTCCTGATCCTGTAGGCCCGGTAACGAGCACCATGCCCCAGGGTTTATAGATGCCTTCTTTGAAATTATGGAGGGCTTCCTCTTCAAAACCGAGCTTTGTCATGTCCAGCTGCAGGTTTGATTTATCCAGTATTCTCA
>CAYRCP010000364.1:0-2754 GCA_964422755.1 uncultured Bacteriovoracaceae bacterium
TCTGAGGGATCGTTGCGGTAGAGCAGGGAAAGGATCATGGTGTTGAGTCCGACACTCTTACCGGTACCGGTTGCGCCTGCGATAAGCAGATGCGGCATCTTTGCGAGGTTGGTAACCACCGGGAGCCCCTCGATGTTTGCCCCCAGTCCGAGGGTCAGTGGGGCCGATGAGGTGACAAAATCCCTGCTGGACATGATGGTTCGCAGGTACACCATTTCCCGGGTTCTGTTGGGTATCTCGATTCCCACGGCATTTTTGCCCGGTATGGGGGCTACAACACGAACCGGCGATGCCTTGAGTGCCATGGCAAGGTCATCTGCCAGGGACACGATCTTGTTGATCTTGATGCCTGGTGCGGGGGTAAACTCGTACATGGTGATGACCGGTCCGGGTTTGATTTCCAGGATATCTCCATCAACGCCAAAATCTTTGAGCTTGGATATGATGAGCGATGCATTGGCCTTGAGCTCTTTCTCGGTTATCTTCCGGCTTTTTGACGGGGGCTTGTTGAGCAGGGACAGGGGAGGGAGCTGGTAGTTGTCCACAAAGTCGAGGGTTGCCTGCTTGGGCACCTCGGAGAGAGACTTTTCCTCGTGCTCTGCTATGGTGATCTGAGGTTCTGACGGATCCCTTTTCTGTTCCGGCACTTTTGGGGCTTTGTGTTTCGAGGTCTTTACCGGTTTGCTCTTTGAGCGGTTCTCCATCTGGGCCTTTTTCTTGCGGAATTCCCGGTTCTCTTTAAGGGTGGCGGCAAACTCCAGTGCCGATTTAAATGGGGTGGAGACGTCATACCCGATCATAAATCCCGCACACAAGAGCATGACGAGCAGGACCAGAGATCCCCATTTATTGAGATAAGCAAGCAGTGCACTGCCGATGATGTGCCCGAGGCCTCCCCCTGCCGGCATGGTTTTAGAGAAAATGGAAATCTCGTTGGCAAAGATACCCAGCAATCCGATTGCAACAAAAAAGATGATGGCCGAGCTTAACGGCTTGATCCATCCCGGGAACTGTTTTTTCCTGAAGAATCTGAATGCATACTCGGCGAGAAACAGCGGTATGATGAAGGCTGTGATCCCCAGGATGATATAGAGCCCGTCAGCGATATACGACCCCACGATGCCCATCCAGTTGTGGATGTCCTTGGCATCTTCCAGGTGAGAGAAGCTGGGATCTGTCGGATTGTACGATATGAGTGCGAGAAACAGGAAAATGGCAATAAAGCCCATGAATAATCCCAGTATCTGCACCGGGAAGGTGTTTTCAGGTTTCTTTTTTGCCATCAGTGTCCCTTTCCTAAAAACTTAGCGTTATATAGAGTAGCCCAGCCAGCCAGCAGTATATTGAAAACACGATAAAATTGTGCTTTTTTAAAGTCCATACCAAAAATTTCAGAGAAATCAAGCCTACAATGAAGGCAGTGGCTGCCCCCACTATATGAGAAGAGGTCATATGCTGGGTGGTGCCGCCCCATTCAAGGGCCACTGCACCGATGATGACCGGGATGGATGCAATAAAGGAGTAGCTTGCGGCCCACGTGCGTTCCATGCCGCAGAAAACACCGGCAAAGATGGTTGAACCGGATCGTGAAATGCCCGGTATGATCGCCAGAGATTGAAACACACCGATGGTTACGGCATCTCGAATACGGATTTCGCCGTATGTCTTTTCGGGTTTTTTTATCCTGTCGGTGAAAAAGGTGAGAAACCCGGTGATGATGAGCATGCCTGCAGCCAGCCTCGGCATGGAGAACATGGCTTCAAACCTGTCCTTGAAGAGGATACCGATGATGCCGGTAATCACGGTGGTGATCAGTATGCATCCAACAATGAGCATCTGCTGTCTGTCATAGGTGCCAGGCAGGATACCCCGAATGAGGGAGATGAGGTCTTTGTAAAAAAATACGATCACTGCCAGGGTGGTGCCGAGATGGACAGAGACATTAAAAAGAACGTCCCCCAGCCATTTATCGCCGAGAAACCCCTGGAAAATGGCGAGGTGACCGGAGCTGGATACCGGCAGAAATTCGGTAAGGCCCTGAACGGTTCCGAGAAGAAGTGCAATGAGAAGATCAGACAACTAAAGCTCCATAATGATTGGGATTATCATGGGTTTCTTGCCAAGGCGAGCCTTCAGGCGCATACCGATTGTTTCCCGAAGCCGGTTCTGAAGCCCGGGGATGTTGAGTTCCTTGTCCAGGCATATATCCAGAACCTCGCCGGCTGTCTGTCTGATTTCAGCCATGATTTCCTGTTCCATGCTCGCAGGCACAACGCCTTTGCACATGATATCAGGGCCGATGACGACTTCGGACGAACCCCCGTCGATTACAACAAAAGCAACGACAAGACCGCCTTCAGAGATATGGCGCCTGTCTCTGAGAACCACGTCCCTGATATCCCCGGTGAGTTCACCGTCGACAAAACACTTACCGTGTGGTGCTTCTCCGGTTATCTTCATGCCGTCTTCCCCGATGGTCCACACCTGACCGGGCTTGGCGAGAACGATCTGTGTATCCGGGTTTGGCGATGTTTCCACAATATTCGACAAGGCCTTCATGTGCCTGAATTCGCCATGAATGGGCATGACGATCTCGGGCCTCAAGGTGGTGACCGCCTTGAGCAGTTCCACTTGAGGGGCGTGCCCGGTTGCGTGAACTTCGGCAACATCAGGATAGTACACCTTTGCCCCAAAGTCGGTCAGTTTATCGATGCACCGTGCTATGGCGAGTTCATTGCCCGGTATAATCCTGGC
>CAYRCP010000365.1:0-2744 GCA_964422755.1 uncultured Bacteriovoracaceae bacterium
TCATAGCCAAAGGTGCTGTTGATGCCCGTCTCACGGTTCTGAAACAGAAAGATCTCCTCCTGAAGAAGGTCATCTCCCAGGTCAAAGAAGAACTGGCCATGAATCCGACACTGCCGCAAACCTGGGCAGGACTGATGGATGAGGTTATTTCCGGATTGGATGATTCTCACAAGCTCAGATTCCGTGTGGCATCCAAGGACATTGACGCCGTCAGGAAGATCGTTGCAGACAGTGACACGCTGGGCAAACAGGTTGACGAAGTGGGAGAGATCGACTGCATGGGCGGGATTCTGGCCGAGGATACCCAGGGCAAGGTGAGCATTGACAACACCTATGATACCAGGCTCGAGATGCTTTTGAACAAGGTGCTGCCCGAGATCGGGCAGAAACTCTTTGGCGACGGTGCCCGGTGAATCAGTTAAGCCCGAGCTATGCATTTGCCACAGCTCTCTTCAAGGCTGAAGAGGCAAAAGGCATAACCGAAGCCATGATGAAAGATGCCCTGCAAAAATCCACCATCGACGATGCCATCACTGCCATGAAGGGCTCTGCAATCGGGCTGCATCTGGAGAACAACTCGGTAAAAACCTTTGATGAAGCAAACCGGTTTCTCCAGACCTATATCGATGATTGCCTGGATCGCATGCTTAAATTCCGTTCACCTCCCGAAATGAAACGCATTGCATCGATGTATATGGAGAAGTTCGACATATTCAACATCAAGATTGCCCTCAGACGGCTCATCACAGAAGACGAAGCACCGTTCATCCAGGCAGGCACTATCCATAAAGAGGATCTTCTGGGCGAACTGAACGCAGCCCGCAGTATCGAGGATATACAATCTCTCCTTTTGAGATGTGAGCTGAAGACATATGCCGGGATCGTGGAGCAGCTGGAGGAGATGGACAAAAGAATGGAGGCAAAGGCGGAACGGGATCTCGAAGAAACCTATTACTCGCAGCTTACAAAACTGCTCTCCCGCATGGATGATTCACACGTGCTGAATAAGGCGCTGGGCATCATGATCGACATCGCAAACCTCCGCATGGTGGTGCGGGCTGTCCTTTTAGAGACATCCGCACGTGTCGAATATTTTATTCCGGGAGGAGAATTGTTTTCCCCTGAGAGGCTCGCCTCCCTGACAGCGCTCAAACCGCAAGAGATGGTTTCTCAGCTTGAATATACCCGTCATGCAAACATGTTGCGGGATATCGTCAAAGACTTTGAAGCGCAAAAGGATATCCGTGCCATTGAACGGATCAGCGATGCCTGCCGGATCAGATCCTTAAGAGAACTCCTTTCGCCAAAGGTGTTTTCACCGGCCATGGTACTGGCCCTTATCACCATAAAGGAATGGGAGATACGCTCGGTACGGCTTGTCCTCAAGTCTGTTTCCGATTCGCTCCCGATAGCAGAGGCTGCAAACTACCTCGAGATGTAAGCTATGAAAAACGATAACGATCTTATGGTTGCAATGATCGGCACCGCCGACCAGGTCACCTTCATGCGCATGGGCGGTATCGGCGCATGGCGTATTATTCGCGAAGGCTCCAATGTGGCCGAACAGGTACGAACCGCCCTGAACGATCTTCAACAAGACTCTTCCGTCGGCATCATTATCATCCCTGAGCAATGGCAACTGTACATAAGGGATATCTCCGAGCAGATCTCACTACAGAAGAGTACGATCCCGGTCATCGTGGAAATACCGACCCTCTTTGATCAGGGAGTGGAGAGCATAAAGGAATTTTATGAGTCGTATGCCAAAAAATTAATCGGGTTCAGCATTGAAATCTAATTGTATTCAGAAGGAGATAACACATGGGTAAGATCTGGAAGATCTCGGGACCCGTGGTGATTGCGGAGGATATGCGCGGCTCTCGGGTCTATGAGGTTGTTGAAGTGGGGGATATCAGGCTCGCCGGTGAAATTATCGGCCTGGAGCACGACAAGGCCGTGATCCAGGTCTATGAAGATACAACCGGACTGAAAGTGGGAGAGCCGGTGGCCAGAACCGGTGAGATCCTCATGGTGGAACTCGGTCCCGGCATTGTGGGCAGTATCTTCGACGGTGTCCAGCGGTCCCTGGTAACCATGAAGGATGATATCGGAGACTTCCTCTCCCGGGGTGCACAAACATTCCCTCTGGACCGGGATGCCAAATGGCATTTCAACCCTACCCTCTCCCCGGGTGATATGGTCATGGAAGGAGACATCATCGGCACTGTCGCCGAAACAGGCCTTCTGGAACACAGGATCATGATCCCTATCGGGACACAGGGAAAAATTCTCGAGATTCATGAAGGAGATTTTACCATCGTGGAGAGCGTTGCCGTGGTAGAAGATGGGGATGAGAAGAAGGACATCTTCCTCATGCAGCGCTGGCCTGCGAGAAAACCGAGGATATATGCACAACGGCTGAACCCCGGCAACCTGCTCGTGACCGGAACGAGGATCATCGACTATATGTTCCCCCTGGCGCTGGGGGGAAAGGCAGCCATCCCCGGCGGATTCGGAACGGGCAAGACCGTAACCCTGCAGCAGATGGCCAGATGGTCCCAGACGCATCTCAACCTCTACGTGGGCTGTGGAGAGCGGGGCAATGAAATGTCCGACGTACTACACAGTTTCCGTGAGCTCAAAGATCCCCAGACCGGCAGACTCCTCCAGGAAAAAGAGATCTTTATCGCCAATACATCGAACATGCCGGTTGTGGCCCGGGAGATCAGCATCTTCATCGGGAT
>CAYRCP010000366.1:0-2724 GCA_964422755.1 uncultured Bacteriovoracaceae bacterium
CTGCTCTGCTGTGCCAGGACCCCGATAGCAAGCCCCACGACGAGTGATATGATAAGCGGTGCATGCATGGCACCCGGTCCTTTCAGACTGTAGAAGAGAACGCCGCTTTTTGCTTCACCGCTGATGTGCGGATAGATCAGAGCAAGAGCAAGGAATCCCAGCATGGTAATCGGCATGAGCAGCCCCACAGAGGGGTAGGTGGGTTCTGCCCTGCCGAGATTGTATCCCCCTTTGAGGAATAGTGTTCCGATCCAGATGCCGAAGACCAGGCCGGCAAGACCGAGGATGGCATTCAGGTCGCCGCCAGCAAGCCTCAGCAGGGCCCGCCACGGGCAGCCGAGAAAGATCAGCGCGCCGATCATGGCGAATACGCCCAGAATGAACCTGACGATGGGAGCAGAACCGGCTCGCGGGCGGTATTCCCTGAATATGAGCGCTGCAGCCAGCGCGCCCAGAACAAAGCCGATGATTTCAGGGCGCATGTACTGGACTACTGCTGCCCGGTGAATACCGATGGCCCCTGCGATATCTCTTTCAAAGCAGGCAACGCAGATGCCCATGTTGCCGGGGTTGCCAAGTTTTTGCAGAACAGGCGCCAGGATACCGATAATTGCGCCAACAGCGATGATGCCCCATCTGGAAGCGAGAATGTTCTTCATTTTCATTGCATTAATCCTCCTCATCGTTCGTATATATCTTCAAAAATATTCAGTCAGACACCGCATGACCGGCACTTCTTTTTGTTTGTTTATAAAGAGATGAAAAGAATAAAACAAATAACTTAAAAGAATAGTTGGGAATGCGTGATGCCGAAGAGTAATACGGTTTTTGTTTATTGATTATCAATGAGATAGATTCATTGCATCAGGCAACAGGCTGGGGCCGGGATCATTAATAAAATTAGATATTGGTCACCGTCTCTATGATCTTTTGTTCTTTTTCAACTTCGTCGCGTTTTCAATAGTTCCTTTGTTTCTTGTATTTGGTAAGATTTTTGTTTAATACGTTTAGTTGGTTTCAAAACACTATGAGGGGAGAATTTTTATGAAGAAGATTTTCTTGGCAATCGGGTTGTTATTCGTCGCAATAGCGCTGTTCATTACTCCTGCAGGTGCAGCAGATGACGGCTCATGGGATGGGATAAAGGCTGCAGGAAAGCTCGTTATAGGTATTGATGATGCATTTCCACCCATGGAATTCAGGAACGAAAAGGGTGAACTTGTCGGTTTTGATATCGATGCATCGAGAGAGCTTGGCAAAAGGCTCGGCATAGAGATCGTGCATCAGCCAACAGCATGGAAGGGTGTAATCATGTCACTCAAGACCAAGAAGTTTGATATCATCTGGTCGGGCATGTCCGTTACCGCTGAGCGGGAAAAGGAGATTGCATTCACCAAGCCGTATATCATGGAAAAGCAGATCATGGTTGTGGCAGCCGGCAACGAGAAGATAGGGAGCGTGAATGATCTGGGCGAGGCATCTGTCGTAGGCGTACAGCTGGGCTCCACCTCGGAAGAGGCACTGGCAAGTCTCAACAAAAAATTCAAAGAGATCAAGCGCTATGACAAGAATACCGCTGCATTCATGGACCTCAAGATCGGCAGAATCGATTCCTTGGCAGTGGACGAACTGGTCGGCCGTTACTACCTTTCCCAGCGTCCCGGCGTCTACTCGGTACTGCCCGAGCCTCTGGTTTCAGAGCCGATTGGTATCGGCATCAGGAAAGAGGATGGAGCACTCAAGGACATGATCCAGAAGACCCTGGACGAGATGTTCGCCGACGGGACCATGAAAAAGATATCCATCAAATGGTTCGGAGATGACATCACTGCTTGGGAGTAGCATGGAAGTAAATACGTATAAGCTCAGCGTGCTCATCACCGCGCTGAGCTTTTTTCTCATATCTTGGGTTTCACCGGTTCTCCTTTCTGCGCAGACAGACAAATATGACCTGTTAGCCGGGGCAACGAGGCTCGCCAATGAAGGAGACTTCGATGGTGCACTGGAATTGTTCAAACAGGTACCGGCGCCAGAAGAGAACGAAGACGGCGGTGTGTTTGTCCGCTCGCGCATGGAGTCTGCCAAGATCTATTTCAGCAAAAAGCTCTATACCGACAGTGCGCAGATGTGTGAGGAAATCCTGGCAATCTACCCGGACAACCTCGAGGCAAAGAACCTGCTTGCCCAGGTTGGTGCAATACAGACACCGCAGTTACTGCGTTTTCTCAAGGACATGAAAACCTATCTGCCGACCTTGCTGAAGGCATCGGGTATGACCCTGCTCCTTGTGCTGATCACCATGGTTATATCCCCGATCGCAGGTCTCTTTATCGCACTGGGCAGGATCAGCCGCATCAAGGTGGTTTCCTCAATTTTCTGGTGTTACATATGGGTCTTCAGGGGTACGCCGCTTCTGCTCCAGCTCTTTTTCATCTATTACGGTTTGCCGCCTATGGGACTGACGCTGAGCCCCTTTACCGCCGCAGTGCTCGGGCTGGTGCTCAACTACTCGGCATACCTGGCAGAGATCATCCGGGGAGCCATCGAAAGCATCGACGCAGGCCAGATGGAGGCAGCCAAGTCCATCGGCATGACCTACCGGCAGGCAATGCTGAGGATCATTGTTCCGCAGACCTACAAGAGGCTTATGCCGCCTGTGGGCAATGAGTTTATTGCGCTTATTAAAGATACGGCCCTGGTTTCCACCATTGCCATGGTGGAGCT
>CAYRCP010000367.1:0-2717 GCA_964422755.1 uncultured Bacteriovoracaceae bacterium
CTTTTACCGGCAGCAGCCCGACAAAGAAAAACGCAAAATCACCCTGCCGTAAGAACACAAGGCGCTGGGCAATTGAAACAAGATTACAAATGGTAAATTTCAAACTTCGAAATAAATAAAACGTCTCTATTCTTTGATCCAGCGCCTAGTGTTTCGTTCCTTGTGACCTTGTATTCCCGAACTTGATATTTAAACTTCTGCCTTCTGCCTTGGATCATGAACCCTATGTCCTGCCCTGCCTGAAATCTCGAACTTTCCTGCTCGTCCTGCCTGAGATCATGTTCCCCAAGTCATGTGTTCCTCTTTCCCCTGCGGGTGATGAGGGTCTCCAGATAGCGTGATTTCACCTGAGTGCTTGCCAGCGCCTGCTTGATTGGTGGAAGTTTGAGTATGACACCCACAACCGCAGCCAGGGCTCGATGAGACCAGAACACCCGGTTATCAAAGATCATGTCATGCAAGGTGCCGCGCTCAATAGCCATGACTACCGCCCGGTGTGTTCCATTCAGGGGGGTAATTACCCTTTCAGGCCTGGACTTCAGGACAATATCGCCCTTTGTGCAGGCCCGCACGCACAGTCCGCATCCGAGACATATCTCCTCGTTCAGCCTGGCCTTTTTCTTTTTGGGTTTTTCGGGATCATTTGATGAGACCAGGGTCATGGCTTCGACAGGGCAAATATTCACACAGTCTCCGCATCCTGTGCACTCCTGTTCGTTTACCTCGGGTATAAAATTGGTTGTATGAACAGGATTCATGATTGCAAACTTCCGCGCGGCAATCATCGCCTCGCAGCAGCATCCGCAGCAGTTGCAGATAAAGTTCACCCGTTCCCGGATATTCTCCCCGAACTGAACCAGGTTGTGCTCATACGCCGTTTGTAAAAGATCGAGTCCTTCCGCCACATCGACCTGCCTGGCAACGCCGTGTTTTATGAGCGATGCAGCCGCGGAGTTGAAGCTCATGCAGATGTCCATAGGGGCATCGCACGCACGGCCCAAATGCTGCATTTTATGGCGGCAGTAACACATACCCACGGACATATGAGATGCTGTTCGGATAACCTCCGAGGCCCGTTCATAATCCAGAACATGCAGTGCGTTTTCATTCGAGAGAACCGGCTCATGCACAAACGTGCGGCCCAACTGCGTTTCACCCTGAGTAAACAGATCGCGGATAAAATCCTCTTCCACGTTCAGATACTGGTAAAACAATTCACTCAATATCTTCTGGTCGATATCGCTGCGCACCCGCATCATCGAGAATTCAAAGAACCCTGCCATTGGCGGCGGCAGAACGTAGATAGATTCTCCATTCTGATCTATATCAACAAGGATGGCCCGCTGTGCCAGTTCATCCAGAATCTTCTGCGTACCGGCCAGGTCCATTTTCCATATATGGCTGGCTTTTTCCGCAGTAAAGGGCTTGATGGGCAAGAGCGAAACAAGAGATGCCTCCTTGTCACTGAAAAGCATCTCCAGGATTTTAAATAAAAGCTTTTCCGGTGGAGCACCCTGGGGATAGCGATTCAATCTATCCACCAGACTGGAATAACCTGATTTGAGCGAGTTGTGAGCCATGGTTATGTAGTGTTTTCTTATTTCTAATCAGATATGCAGCTATTTATAACACAATAAACGGTCATTCCAAATAAAATTTGGTAAAGATGCTGTCCTTTTTTCCTATTCAGTTCTTACCCCTTCTTCACCATTGCTCGGGCTGAAACAAACAACCAGGGTGCGGACCAATCCAAGAAAAAGTGAAGATTTCGATTATGACACCGGTAACTGTGCTTCCTAAAGCCCCCCCATGTCATAATTCTGTTCGCTTTGCCGCTTCCCTCCCCGGTGAAGCGTTAAACGAAATCTGATGGACCAAACATACCAGCCGGGATAATGTCTAAGATGACCTCCGCAGTGCTCGATCTATAGCCTGGGCAAAATCAGACCTGTCAAAGGGTTTTTCCAGGTATTCCTGAATCCCCAGTTCTTCTGCCCGTTCTCTGTTAACCTTGTCGCTGAAGCCCGTGCAGAGGATGATGGGGAAATTCGGGTTTATCTGCAGGATCTCCCGGCTTAGATCCACCCCCGTCAAATTGGGCATGGTCATGTCGGTTATGATCAGATCAAACTGATCAGGGTGGCTGCGAAAGGTCTCAATGGCATCCATGCTGTCGGTTTTCGTTGTGACAATATAGCCGATGTCTTCCAGCATCTGTTTCTCTATCTGCACGATTGATGCCTCGTCATCTATCAGCAGTATCCTCTCACCCTGCCCTTGCGGAAGCATCTTCTTCGGGATCTCCTGAACAGACAGGTCTTTTTCAATACAGGGCAGATATACGGTGAAGGTTGAACCCTGCCCCGGGGTGCTGTCTACTTGGACAATCCCCTGTAGCCTCGTTACGATTCCGTGCACAGTTGCCAACCCAAGCCCGGTCCCTTTTCCTTGAGCCTTGGTTGTGAAAAAGGGATCGAATATACGCTCTAATGTTTTAAGGTCTATTCCCTCTCCGGTATCACGTACCGACAGCTTGATGTATGGGCCTTCATTGAGCAGGGGCTGTGTCTTGATAAAGCCGGAATCGATCATGACTCTCTCCAGGGTAACATGCATGGTCCCCCCGCGATCATTCATGGCCTGATATGCATTTGTACACAAATTCATGACCACCTGATGAATCTGCGTGGGGTCGGCAATAACCATACCTGATTTCT
>CAYRCP010000368.1:0-2704 GCA_964422755.1 uncultured Bacteriovoracaceae bacterium
CCTCAAACCGGGCGCGCCTGGCATTGTCGAGCATGTTGCGGAACCAGAGGTTTTTACCTGAGGCCCCTACAACCGCGATATGACGAGGCGCAAAGAAACATTTTATCTGATCTGCTCTATAGGATGAGTTCATGTATGCTCAAATTCAATCCGTCTTCGCGTCCGCTTCCGGCTTCGTCTTTGGCTGCGCCGGACAAGTCGCCGGACGAGAAGCTCGGGTTCGATTTCCCGCAGCTTGCTGCCCAATGGGGTCCATGGCTTGCCTTGGAGTTCATACCATTGATTATATTAAAGTAGTTATAGACAACATTCATCTCCGGGCCATGTCAAGCAAAATCATGATGGGGTATTATTTTGCGGAAATCATTTTTGACCGTGCAACCCCCGGAGAGCCTGTCAGTGTGAAGAAGGGATTTCATCCCTGTCTTCAAATATTTTCTCCAGGGTGGATTTCAGGTGTTCAACGGTAAATGGTTTCGGCACCATGGCGATCCGGCCATTATCTTTTTGTATCAGAACAGGGTGGGGGAGCATGGTATTGGAGATGATAATCTTTGCCCCGGGGTCCATCTTGAGCAGGCTGTCCATGATGGCTCGTTCGCTCACACCGTCGCGGGAAATAACATCGATAAAGACCGAGTCGAATCTCTTGCCGGAATTGAGAGATTCTCCGTATGTATGCAGCGCTTCGGCACCATTTTTCGATGGTACGGTATGAAAGCCGAGATGATGCAGCATCTCTGAAATCATATCCCGGATAACTTCTTCATCGTCTATCAGCAGGATCTTTTTCATATCAGGATAGCCTTGCAAAAGATGCAAAGTGTAAAAGAGCCATAATCATCTTTCCTTCATTCCTTTGCAATGCTGAGAACCCCCTAACTTTTTGTGGTGAGGTTGTTGTCTCGGCAGTTGATTATGGTGCTCATGTTTGCCGAGCCCTCATCCGGCACCCTTGAGGAAGAAACATTATTTTGCACGCTGCATGGTACTTGACCTATAACATTACGAAAATATATAATATATTGAAAACTATACGTTCAATTTACATAGTATGTAACACATAAGTGTCGGAAAAACTGTTCTGATCTTGCTTTTTTCAGCACATTACATAAAGCGCACCCGTCATGATTGTGCCTTATGAAACCGCGGTTGTATTGGGACTAGTCAGGTGGATAGGCTGAAGGTTTAAGGCTTGCCCGGGGCAGATATATGATCACTGCCAAGTCCCTTTATTCTATCTCCCGCTTTTTTCTTTTTATCCTTTACGAACAGTCTCATAGTACCCCAAGGGCATTTCTTTCAGGGCATCTTCAGTCTAACAGCCTGTTTCATGGATTCAAACAACCTGAACAGTTACGTTGTAATAAGAGTAAAACCGTCGATTTTTGGTGAACTACATGACGGGAATATAGATCTTTGTCATCAATTCTTCGGGAGGGATGACTGCCGGTGAATTCAGGTATATTTCAAACGATGGGGTATCGCGGAGTTTTTCCTCTCCGGCAAAGGCGCAGGTATAGTATGCCATGTTCCACGTCTGAAAAAGGTTTTGATAGGGACCGTGGTGTTCAAAGACCGCATATCTGCCTTTTTCAATGGTGTGTATATCTACCTGATCATTGTGTGGAATATCTCCCTCAATGGAAAAACCACAGTGAATCTTTGCATCCGGGTCATGAAATTCATGCGGGATATCAGGGATGATGCTGAGACAGTGACGTATCTGCTCCAGAAGGTTGTTGCGGATGACATACGTGGAGATAGCGGTGAACGCATCGAGCCCTGCTTCAAGAAATCCGCCTTGGAAAAAACCCTTACTGGTTATGCACAAAACCTTCATTTCAGGGATTTCACGAATTTCATAGGCAATCCTTGTTGATTGTTTATCTCTGTTTTGTTTTTTCCGGATGCCGGCAGGGTTCATGATTTCGGGGAGATGGTGGGTTATCCCTTTCCCGTTCATCTTTCTGTATTCGCTCGGGGGCATGTTATAGCACTGTCTGAATGCTTTGCTGAATGCGGCATGGGTTTCATATCCTACGAGAAGAGCGATGTCCATAACCGGTGATGTCGTTTTTAAGAGCAGAGATGCCGCCTTTGCCAGGCGCCTGTAGTGGATATATTCGAGGATGGTGATACCTACACAGGCTACGAAAACCCGGTGAAAGTGGTATTGGGAGAAACATGCGACTCTAGAGAGCTCTCTTAAGGTGATGTGTTCATCCAGGTGTTCTTCGATATATCGCATTACGCGTTGTATGCGTATGGAATAATCGATCTCCTTCTTCATAATATCATCTCATTATAGAGGAAAGCTGCTAATATTCAACTGGGAAAATAAGTAGTTGCGGGAGGTTGTGCGAAATATCGGGTACAATGTCGTTAAACAGACCCGGTGACCTGTGAAGAACCCCGGCAGCTGGGGGACAGGTCATGACAGTTGTCTGTGCATCCAGACCATGTCAAATTGTCTGCCGAACTTTTCACCGATACCGGGAAACCTTCCGCATTCGATAAAATCATTGCTCAGATGAAAATCAATGCTCTCCTGGTTGAGTGATGAGATACTGGCAAGGATATGCTCGATACCAAGGCCTTTTGCCTCGCTGATAAATCTCTCCAGGATCATCGTGCCGAGGCCTTTTCTCGTGTGTTCGGGCAGGATAAAGCAGGTGATCATGGCTGCTTTTTTCATCGAGCT
>CAYRCP010000369.1:0-2704 GCA_964422755.1 uncultured Bacteriovoracaceae bacterium
TAGGCACTGGGCGTTAGGCGCTTGGGAAAAATGAAAGCAACTGAAAAGAGCGTACCACATATCTTTTCAGGCAGCTCACCTGCCTTCATGCTTCGACTTTGGCTACGCACGACACGTCGGCAGATTCGCAACCATGACCTGCAATTCTACCTTGCTCTCCCCCCCTCTTTCGGGGGAGAATTTTTTAATGCCGCAGCTGACGGGCCTTAATTCAATGCTGCGTATTGTTGAATGGATAGGGGAAGATTATTATGTATCTTATTATCCTGCAATGAGGAGGGTGGGTATGAAATATTCTTATGCGGTATTGTTTGGGGCTGTTTTCGTAATCGTCATGATTATCTCCGGGTGCTCGTCGCTCAACAACTTTCAAAAAGAAGGGGAAATCAGGCTGGAAGGATTGGAGAAACCTGTGACAATCATGCGTGATGAAAACGGCATGGCATATATCTACGCTGACACGATCGAAGACGCGTTTATGGCCTATGGATTTGTATCCGCCCAGGACCGCCTGTTCCAGATGGAGCTGACCAGGCTCTTTGCAACGGGCAGGATATCCGAGCTTGTTGGGGAGAAGGCCGTGCCCCTGGATACCAGAATGCGGACAATCGGCTTCCTCCGCAATGCACGAAAACACACCGCCCTGCTCGGCGATGCGTCCCGGGCGATTTTCGAGCGCTACCTGGAGGGGGTCAATGCCTATATCAGGACCCGCACTGATACCTTTCCCCTTGAGTTTAAACTGGCGGGCATAAAGGCCACGCCCTGGAGTATCGAGGAATCGCTGGCAGTCATGTACCTCATGAGCTGGAACTCTGCCGGGAACATCAACACCGAAATTATCGCCCAGATGCTCATCGAGAAAGTCGGGACCGAGAAGGCCAGGGAGATCTTTCCCATCAACCTCAATCCCGATAACGAGGCCACAGCTATGCACAACGAACATGCTCCCCGAGCAGCCTCTCTCGGCCTTGATCTCATGAATGATACACGTCTTATGGCATGCCTCGACCGCGGCATGCTGCGCCTGGGGAGCAACAACTGGGCCGTTGGGCCGCAGGAATCCCCGAAAGCCAAACCCATTGTCGCCAATGACCCGCACGTCGAGGCTAACATCCTGCCCGGGCCCTGGTACCCGGCCGGAATCATCACGCCGGACATCCGTGTTGTCGGTGCAGGTGTTCCCGGCACACCGGGTATCGTGCTCGGGAGAACCTCACATATAGCACTCGGTGTGACCAATGCCTTTGCCGATGCCCAGGACCTCTATGTGGAGACCATTGATCCGGGCGATTCAACGCGCTACCTTGAAGGGACTGAATCGGTGCCGTTTACTGTTCTCACGGAAGCCATAAGGATTAAAGACAAAAAAGCCGAAGGAGGCTTTCGCTCCGAGCAGATCACCATCAGGCTCACCCGGCGGGGGCCGGTCATCTCCGGTGTCATGCCGGGGCTTGAAACCGACAAGGTCATCAGCATGCGCTGGTCCCCCTTCGAAACCATGGGGCCTGATATCGGCCTCGATGGGATATTCACCGCGAAGACGGTCTACGATGTGCGCCAGGCGCTCAGCAAGACAAACTTCATCATGCTCAACTTCGTGTTCGCCGACACCAGCGGCAATATCGGGTGGCAGGTCTCCGGCAAAGTTCCGATCCGTTCTTCCGGAGATGGAACGATCCCCGTCGTGGTTCAAGACAGCATCGACAACTGGAGCGGGTGGATTCCCTACGACGAGATGCCCCAGGCCTATAATCCTGGCCGGGGCTGGGTGGGCACATGCAACCATCTGACGGTCTCTGCAGACTACCCGTACTACTACACCACCCATACATCCCCATCGTTTCGCTATCGCAGGCTCATCGAGCTTCTTGACATGCCGGGGGTAAAAACAGCGAGCGACCACTGGACCATGCAGCGCGATACCAAAAACCTCATGGCGCAGCGGATCGCGCCGGTAATGGCATCTGCTCTCGCAGCGCACGACGACACAAAGGATATGGCCCTCATTCTGGTCAAATGGCCCTACTACGACGATCCGGAACTGGCTGCCCCGGCCGTCTTCCAGTCTGTATACCGTGCATTCGCCCTGAAGGTATTCTCCGACGAACTGGGTGAAAAGCTTGCAACCACCATGCTGAAGAACTGGTACTTCTGGGAAGAACGGCTCATGAAAATGGTGCTGGAGGGCACCTCGGTCTGGTTTGACGACATCGCCACTCCCGACAAGATCGAGACGCGCGATGATCTGTTCCACCAGGCAGGACTTCAAGCAAAGAAAGACCTGGAAGACAAGCTCGGGAGCAACCCGGAGAAATGGCGCTGGGGAAAGATCCACCAGTTCACGCTGGTCAGCCCGATCAGACGGTCAGGGTTCGGGGCAGGTTTCCTCGGCGCTGGATCGCACCCCATGGGCGGATCGGGAGAGACTCTCTACCGCGCAATCTACAACTTTGATCAACCGTTTGCTGTGACTCTTCCCGCATCGCTGCGCATGGTGGCGGATCTTGGAGATGATGAGAAGGTCCTGGCTGTGCTTCCGGGCGGGGTGTCTGCCCGCATGTTCGACCCGCACCGCGACGACCAGGTAAAAGCCTTCATGAACGGTGAAGAGCGCTACTGGTGGTTCAGTGATCATGCTATTCGAGAGCATGGCAGGACAACACTGGTGCTGAGTCCATGATTGGGGGAAGACGGAAAAAAC
>CAYRCP010000370.1:0-2700 GCA_964422755.1 uncultured Bacteriovoracaceae bacterium
TGCCTTCACCTTCACGATAATCATTTCCCGTTCCACAAACTCTTTTCCGATATAATCAACCACTTTGATTACATTGATAAGTTTGTTCAGCTGTTTCTTTATCTGTTCGAGAACCTGCTGGTTCCCGCTTGTAGTAATCACCATCTTTGACTTTGTCGGGTCCAGGGTCGGGGCAACGGAAAGTGATTCGATATTAAAGCCCCTTCCGGAAAAAAGTCCGATTACCCTGGAGAGAACTCCAGCCTCATTATCCACTAATACGGTGATTGCGTGTCTCATCCGCATACCTCACACGAGCAGCATATTATTAATCGGCGCCCCGGCGGGGACCATAGGGTAAACATCCTCTTCGGGTTCGACAATGAAGTCCACAAATACCGGGCCGGGGGTAGCCAGCGCCTCTTTGATGACATCTTCCACTTCCGCAGGATCTTTGACCCTGAAACCTTTTGCACCATAGGCCTCAGCCAGTTTCACATAATCGGGAGATGTCTCCAATGAGGTATGGGAGTATCTCTTTTCGTAAAACAGGGCCTGCCACTGGCGCACCATACCGAGATAGCCATTATTGAGGATCATGACCTTGACCGGAAGATTGTACTGAACAACCGTAGCGAGTTCCTGGATATTCATCTGAATCGATCCGTCGCCGGCAATATCTATCACCGTCCGCTTGGGAAATGCGGTCTGTGCACCGATGGCTGCAGGAAAACCATATCCCATGGTCCCCAGCCCCCCGGATGTCAGAAAGAGCCGGGGCTCTTTAAACTGATAAAACTGCGCAGTCCACATCTGGTTCTGGCCCACCTCGGTGGAGATAATGGTATCATCAGGGGTAAGCTTGTCTATCATCTCAATAACATACTGAGGCTTTATTGCGTCCCCATGAGAATATCTCAGCGGCTGTTCATCTTTCCAGGTATCGACGCATTTCAGCCATGGTTTGATATTCTTGTGTAAGGTCTTCACCTTATCAGGATCTTCCTGTATCTGGGAAATCATCCCCTTAAGAACCATCCTGCAATCTCCTACAACCGGGAGATCCACTTTCACGTTCTTGGAGATGGATGTAGGGTCGATGTCAATATGAATAATCTTGGCATCCGGGGCAAACTCATCTATCTTGCCCGTCACCCTGTCATCAAACCGGGATCCGATAGCCACAAGACAATCTGTTCCTGTCACTGCCATATTCGCTGCATAGGTCCCGTGCATGCCCAGCATACCAAGGGAAAGCGGATCACCCGAAGGAAATGCGCCCAGCCCCATTAATGTCGTGGTGACCGGCAGGTGCATCTTGCGGGCGAAATCAACAAGTTCAACTGAGGCATTGGCGTTGACCACACCACCGCCGGCATAGATGACAGGCTTCCTGCTCTTAAGGATGAGACTTACGATCCTCTTGATCTGTCCGGCGTGGCCTTTGTAGGTAGGGCAGTAACTCTCCATCTCCACCTTTTCAGGGTATTTGAAGTCGATCATATCCTTCATGACGTCTTTGGGAAGGTCAACCAGCACAGGCCCTGATCTGCCGGTGCGGGCAATGAAAAACGCCTCTTTTATCACCCTTGCCAGGTCGGAGACATGTTTCACGAGATAGTTATGTTTTGTACAAGGCCTTGTAATACCGACAATATCCGCCTCCTGAAAGGCATCGTTGCCGATGAGGTGCGTCGGCACCTGGCCGGTAAAAACCACGAGAGGGATCGAGTCCATAAATGCGGTTGCAATGCCGGTGACGGTATTCGTAGCACCGGGGCCGGAGGTGACAAGACACACGCCGACCTTACCGTTTGCACGGGCATATCCGTCTGCAGCATGTACCGCTCCCTGTTCATGCCTGGTTAAGATAAAATCGATATCACTGGCATCCATGATGGCATCAAAGATATCGAGTACCGCTCCCCCGGGAAAACCGAATACGTGTTCCACACCTTCACAGCGCAAGGATTCAATAAATGCTTGCGCGCCTGAAATCTTCTTCATAAAGTTTCCTTATTTCAATTACCACAGTGTTCTATTGTTCTCTGTACTTCCGGAGGATTTCTTCTATCTCGTCTTTGCCTGAAAGCTTGAGCTTTTGAATCTCTTTTCTCCGTATCTCTTCTTCTGTACTGAGATATCTCCGCTTGTTCAACTGCTCAAGTTTTTCTTCAAGATCAAGATGTTCATCCCAAAGCCGCTTGAGTTCCTTATTCTTTGGGATGAGTTTGCGAATTAGCTGCAGATCCGCTTCTTCCATATAGTTTACCCCTTATAAATTATTAGTAAACAACATCTAGAACACATATCGCCCTGCCTGTCAACAGCCGCGACCCCTTGGATTCAAAGCACTCCAGACGTACTGCTCTACTCGGAAAACACGACAACTACCCCTAAACATTCACCATGACAAGGGCATGTTTCAGGAGTGTACCTGTTCAGGCTACAAACTTAGGCTATTAAACTGTAGGGGTTTAGGCTGTTAGGAAAAAAAGGAGGTCTAACCCGAATAAAAGCCTAAAATACTTCATCCTAACAGGCATGGCCAGTTGGCCTGGGCGAAGGATGAAAATGTGTCGGATTTGCTTCAGTTATGTGAATAGATGTTTTAAGGTTTTTATGCTGGATTCTGAATTCAGGATACTGGATTCTATTTTCATATAAAGTCTACAGCCCGATGAGCTACCGGGATTGAAATGAGGAGGCAGGTCTTTCCTG
>CAYRCP010000371.1:0-2693 GCA_964422755.1 uncultured Bacteriovoracaceae bacterium
ATCGGCAATGCCGCCTTCTTTTCCTTTGTGGAGATCTTTCTCGTCAAGACACCGGCCTTCGTGTGGGTGTATCCGTGGTGGGGAGCAGTCCCGGTCTTCATAACCGTGTACATCCCCTTCTTTGCCGCCGCCTTTTATGTCCACGACTGGAAGCCGAAGGCGCAGATCGTCTTCATATCCTCTCTGTTCGTGATCAATGCCCTGGCTCTTGTGGTGTTTGCAGGAATCCTGCACTGGATTTAATACTACAGAAGGCTTATGCGGGCACAGGGTTTGTACCCTGCTGCCCGCATCCATGATCTCGCAGGGGTCTTATCTGATCTTTTCGAGTTCTTTTATGATTTCTTCCAGGGGTGGTCTCTCGTTGATGTTATGAACATCGATATAGCGGATGATACCCTTCTTATCCATGATAAAGATGGCCCGCTCAGCAGTCCCGTCGGAGCGGAGAACCCCGAATTTCCTTGCAACCCCACCATGGGGCCAGAAATCCGAGAGCACAGGAAACCACAGCTCACCCATCTGCTGTGTCCATGCATGCAGTGTCGGGATATTGTCCACAGTGATACCCAGTAAGACCGCGTTGTTCTTTTTAAACAACTCCTGCGCGATATTGTAGCCCGGCCATTGGTCCGAGCACACCGGGGTCCACGCTGCCGGCACAAAGGATATCACCACGTTTGTCTTGCCCCGGTAGTCACCCAGGGAGACAACACCACCCGAGAGGGAGTTCAGGGTAAAATCCGGGGCCTTTTCTCCCACCCTCACGTTCAACGTGGAATCGATAGGCTTGAGCATACCCACATCATAGATCGCCTCGCGCATGGATTCAGAAACGGCATCTGCGCTCAGAGAGGTAAACCCTACACAAAAAAGGCAGATACTTAGTATCCCAATTGTTCTCTTCATTGGCCTTCTCCTCATTAGATTCCTGATAATTCAACCATCATAGCCAGAAATTCCGCGGCATCCGTATACCCTCCGGCTTTTGAATAAAACACCTCAAACGTCGAATCCGCCTTCATCTTCAGGCCGAAGTAGTGGGGGGTGCGGATCCCGCTGAATGAATTCACCACTGCCGAATTCCTGTCATCAAACAGGGGGAACGGCGGTGAATATTTTTCCTTGAAAAACCCCACCTCATAGGGTGAATTCCCCACCCCGATGCCGATCATCCTGATCTTGTTCCTCAGGTCTTTGTTGCTCTCGATGGCCTGGTAAAACTCGTTCGCAACAGGTGCATGTTTCTGGCAGTGGGGACAATACATGCTGAAAATCTCAATGATCAGTATATCCGTCTTGATTTTATCAAGGGATATCTGTCCGCTCTTTTCCTTGATACCCAGGTATGCTCTCATCTGGGCATCCTCGGGAACAAAGAGCCTGAGGTTTTCAAGTTCTTCGCTGTAGTCTTTGTCGGAGGCAGAAACAGCCCACGCCGTGCTGGCTGCAATGAGGAGAAAGACGAGTACCGATACATACTGAATTTTTTCCTTCATACGATCACCCCGATCTTTGTTGCTCATCCACGCAGCCGATTGGTGCATGGATGAGCGTCTGTCATTATTACCCCGCTCTACCAGTTCTCTCCAAGCAGTTCGAAGTAGTCCGTTGGATGCGCACATGCCGCGCACGATTCCGGTGCCTCGGTTCCCTCGTGCAGATACCCGCAGTTTCGGCATCGCCATACCTGGGTTGTATCCCGTTTGAAGACCCGGTCTGCCTCGATGTTTGCTGCCAGATCATTATAGCGTTTCTCATGCTGCTTTTCCGCTACCGAGACAGCCTCCCAGACCATTGCGATGGCCTCGAACCCCTCCTGACGTGCCACCTTTGCAAACCCCGGATACATATCGGTCCACTCATGATGCTCCCCGCCGGCTGCTGCCTTGAGGTTCGAAAGCGTTGTTCCGATTACACCGGCCGGAAATGTGGTATGGACCTCGGCCTCCCCGCCTTCGAGAAATTTGAAGAACCGTTTTGCATGTTCTTTTTCCTGGGCAGCTGTTTCTTCAAAGATATCTGCAATCTGAATATATCCCTCTTTGCGGGCCTGGCTCGCAAAATAATTATACCTGTTGCGCGCCTGCGACTCTCCGGCAAAAGAGGTGAGAAGATTGATTTCAGTCTGCGTACCTTTTAGTTTTCCCATGTATTTCCTCCCTATTGTTCAATTTTTCACCCCGCCGACTCCGGATCAGTTCCCGGTGAGGGTTGGGCGATTTTTCCTTCTTTCCTGCACGTTGGGCATGTCCCATGAAAATCCATACCACAGCCAAAGACCTCGTACCCTGATGCCTCGCCGACACTATCCATAATAGTAGTCATGTCAACGAACCTATTCAAGAAAATATCATCGATGCGTCCGCAGGAAACACACCGGATATGATGGTGCTCCCGGGTGTTACCGTCAAACCTCCGTTGCCCCTGGGTCATCTCCAACCTGGAGATAATACCGCTTGCTGAAAGAATTTCCAGGTTCCGGTACACCGTACCGAGACTGATTTGCGGGAGGCGGCTCTTCACCCGCTCATAAACCTCATATGCCGTGGGATGGTCCTGTACTCTCCTCAATTCCTCAAGAATCAGCTTCCTCTGTTTTGTCATTCTCATCTTTTTAAGACTCATACAATCGCCTCTATCCGTGACATACCGACACATGGAGCTAAACTGTTCGGTAATAGTAACTATTA
>CAYRCP010000372.1:0-2686 GCA_964422755.1 uncultured Bacteriovoracaceae bacterium
TCATGAAAAAGCCTGTGTTTGCGGCATGTCTTTTCGTAGCTCTTTTCAGCATAACCTTTGCTGAATCGGCCCGGGCAAAGACTCTTCAGGTAGGAGGCACACCTCAGCAGGCCCGGGTCATCTTTGAACTGGATATGCCGGTGACGCCTTTGTTATCACAGGAAGATCAGACACTGATCGTCAATTTTCCCAACACTATTGGCGAACCCGCATTGATTTCGGATGCATTCATTATTAAAAATCTTACGTTTGACGGCAGCACTGCCCATATCTCCATGAAAAAACCTTTTATCTACAAAACCACCACTCTTGAGAGCCCCCTGCGTTTCATTATCGACATTGTTGCCGCCGATGATTCGCCCACAGAGAGCTGTCCGATTGAACACATCGAGACCAGTCCCCATGATAATGGTATTACCGTGGCATTCTTCATTAATCCCGATCAGTGGCCGGAGATTCGCTCTGTTGCAAACGAGCGGGTGTATTTTTTCTTTGAAGGAGCAGTCACCTATGGCGAGACTAACAAGGACCACATCAGAACACCGTATATTAAATATGCCGGAAAGGTAAAGACCCAGGCGGGAACGGGGCTGATCTTCTCTTTCACCGATGAGCACGCATCGTACGAGATAACAACCGATGAGATAAATAATAAAATCATTATAGACATCATCACCTCAGAGCAATTAAGCAGATCCCGGGTCTATAACATTGCAAAAAAGGCATTTGACCTCGGTGATATCGCTGCAAGCATACACACGCTCGAGAAATACAAGAAAACCCTTGAGCCGAAAGAGAGCATCCTCCTTGCAAAGGCCTATTGGATGGTATCATTCCCGTATCGCATGGAAGACTTCTCGATGGATGCATTGAACTTCATGAGTGATGGAATACAGGCCATGACGCCGGGGCCGCAAAGAGAGCAGAGCATGCTTGAATATTCATCCATGCTCCTGCGTACCGACATGTATAGCGAGGCCATGAACTATATCCGATTTCTCAAGGATTCCTCATCCAACGTCGTAGCTCTTCGGGCAAACATTCAAGAAATAGATATGATGAATAAAACCGAGCGCTTCCAAGATGCATTCGTGGAAAACAGGCGTCTGAAAAACCTGTTCGACATGAATATCATGTCAAAAGAACTGAAGGGATACTATCTTTTCGTCGTGGGAGATACCTACCTCGGCCTGAATGCATATTCCAAAGCGCTCAGGTTCTACCATGACGCGATTCGAGAAAACCCGGCATTGTTCAGTTATGATCCCGAACTCTATTCGCACATTGCAAGAGCATCATACAGCCTGAAAGACTTCGCCAAGGCAAAGGAATATATCCTCCTGGCCATCAACCTCGGCAATCCGGCCAACAAAGCAGGCCACTTCCTGGAACTGGGGGACTGCCTGTATCAACTCGGAGAAAAGGAAAAGGCCATGAGCATCTTCGCCGAGGTGGAGAACATTTCCCCCAAAAGTGACAGCGGTATTATCGCAAAACTGAGAACCGCACGCATACTCAAGGAGCGCGACCTGGAAACTCAGGGGGAGCTGACGGACAAGACCTTTTATGCAATCATGGATATCTACGAAGGCCTCAAGACCTCTGATGAATACCAGGAGGGGCCGCTTAGTTCTCTGGTCAAGATTCGCATTGCCCAGACCTTTTCCCTGAGAAAAGATTGGGATAATGCGCTACAGGCGTACTACAAGGCATGGATCGACACAAAAAGAGACGACCCCATTCATAAGTACGCACAGGTTGAAGCCGAAAAAACCATTCTCTCCCGGCTGGGCGCGCTGTATCAGGAAAACAAGTATGATCTGATATACGATCTTTTCACGATCTATGAAGACAGTTTCATCAACGATATCACCGATAGCGATGCGCTCTACATTCTGGGAGACTCCATGCGTCGGCTCGATTATCCCGACAAGGCACGGCCGCTGCTCATCACGGTGAGCAAGACCAGTTCCCCCAGAACGCCGCAGGCCATGGCAAATCTTTTCACCATGGATTATCATCAGGGTGACTATTCCCTGGCGCTCCAGTGGAATTCCGCATATCTGGACGCCTATCCTAATGGACCCTCCCAAGGACTGATGAGGGAAACCCGGGGAGAACTCCTGTATCATATGGATATCCTTGAAGAGGCCATCTTGTACCTGGAACCCATCACAGGAAAACGCGACGAGAAAGCCCTTAAAGCCTTGTCCATGCTTGCAGACATCCATAGAAGACAGGGAAATTCGAGGGAAGAGACCGCCACCTTGGAGCAGATCATCGCATTTCATGAACAGGCAACGTCCCCCATCATCGAAAGGGCACTCTACACCCGGGCAAAACAGCTCATTACCACAAAAGACTACGCCCGGGCACAAACGCTTCTGTCTGAAATGATCGATACCTATCCCGATTCTTCCTATACGAACTGGGCGCGCTATCACCTTGCAATTATTGCCCATGCATCTGATAAGCCTGCCCAGGCAAAAAAGCTCCTGACAAGTGTCATGCAAAACAGCACGGACAGCGTCCTTCTCAACACGGCTTCGTCTTATCTCAAAGAAATGGACCTTACAGCCAGTGTTGCTGAATTCAATAAGCTCAAAAACAGATTTGGGGGAAATTAACCTACCATGTCCATAGCCATACTTGATCCTGATAAATCCACCGTGGATATCCTGTCCGA
>CAYRCP010000373.1:0-2683 GCA_964422755.1 uncultured Bacteriovoracaceae bacterium
ATCGTGGTTACCACTCCCCAGGATGTGGCCTTGCTGGATTCGCGCAAAAGCGTTGAATTTGCCCGGACCCTTGGACTGAAGGAGTTGGGCGTTATCGAGAATATGAGCGGCTTTGTCTGTCCACATTGTGGAGAACCCATAGATCTTTTCAAAAAGGGAGGAGGTCAGAAAGCGGCCGAGGAGTTGAGTGTTCCTTTCCTGGGCGCTGTACCGATTGACCCGCAGATTGTACAGGACACGGATGCAGGCAAGCCTTTTGTGAACCAGGATAATGGCACTCAGGCGAACAAGGCATTTAAAAAGATCATGGAACAGATACTGAAAAACTTCTAACACCATAGTATTTATAACCAAAAAATGAAAGGAGATGGGTGTATGCGCATAGGAATTGCTGCAGAAAGTGATATGAAGCTGCAGGCCCGGGTAAGCCGACACTTTGGGCGGTGTTCACACTATGTGCTCGTGGATGTGGAAGACGGTAGAGTAAAAGAGGTGTCCTCTATTGACAACCCGTTTTACAATGCTCATGAGGAACCAGGGAAGGTTCCGTCATTCATCAGAGATCAGGGTGTAGACGTGATTATTGCCGGTAGTATGGGGGGTCAGGCAATGGGCTTTTTTATGGGCTTTGGGATACAGACGATAATCGGTGCAGCAGGGTCGGTAAAAGAGAATCTCGACAACTACCTCGCCGGTAATGATGTATTAAGCGGAACCGATTAATAGAGCTGTTGTGTTTTGTATGAAGAATTTGCCCAAAAGTACTGATTGTGATAACGATCAATTCGCATGTCGTGATTCGGGCAGCACCAGCGGGTAAAAGACCTGTTTAAACAGGTCAAAAAAAGAGAAGCATACAGCATCAGGGAGAATCACATGACTATGAGAGAACCGTCAGTAACCAAAAACATTGCGTATTCTAGTTGGATCGAAAAAGTCTCAGCGGAATGTATCGAATGTTCTTTATGTGTCCAGCAGTGTGAGTTTCTGAGTCTGTTCTGTGAATCACCACGTGAACTTGCCGTCAGTTTCGAGCAGGGGGATCTTGAGAAAGACTCATATATACCATACCTTTGCACCCTGTGCGGATTGTGTGAAGAGGTCTGTCCTCTTGATCTGAATATCGGAGACATGTGTCTGGAGGTGCGGCAGGAACTGGTGCGAAAAGGACTCGGGCCGCTGCCTGCGCATGCTGCTCTCGAGAAGGAACAAAAAAGGGTCATGTCGGATCACTTCACCCTGTCGTTTCCGGATCCCGCCACCGGGGCCTGCAGCAGGGTATTCTTTCCGGGATGTCATTTGAGCGGATATTCGCCTGCGTTGGTTATGGCTGCTTATGACTGGTTACGCGAACGGTTGCCTGATACCGGCTTCATGTTGCGCTGCTGTGGTGCTCCCACGCGCGCTTTGGGACAGCAAGACGCTTTTGAGGAAATGATGTCCGATCTGGAGGACGAGATCGCAGAAATGGGCGCCACCGAGATCATTGTGGCCTGCCCTAATTGCAGCAGCACCATCAAGACCAGTTCCTCCCGGTTCACGGTGAAGAGTATCTATGAGGTGATGGCCAAGGCAGGTTTGATCGCAGCCCCGTTCAGCGGCACACATTCATTTGCCCTGCATGATCCATGTTCCGGACGTCTGGACGGGCATACCCAGGAATGTGTGCGGTCGATCTTGCGGTCATCGGGCTATGAGGTGGAAGAGTTCGAGAATCATGGCGCGGCAACTACCTGTTGCGGCATGGGCGGCATGGTGGCATATGTGTCCCCTGACATAAGCAATGCTGTCAGGGACAGGCGCCTGGAAGAAACCCCGTCAGAGATCGTGACCTATTGCGCCAGTTGCCGGGAGGCCTTTGCCGGCCAGCGCCCGGCGCTGCATATCCTTGATCTGATATTCAATCAGGATTGGGAAACCGACCGCACAAATCCACCACACGACAGGGCCATTCAGCAGGATAACCAGTGGATTCTGGGGACACTGCTAAAGGAAAAGTACGGGTTACAGGACTGACGAGGGACACTTCTCTCGCAGAATAACGAAGATGAAAGGAAGATAACTATGAGCGTATGGGGAGATGGTTCAACTCAGCACAAGTCGATCAAGATTATCATGAATGACTCTACGCGTATGGCTTCGCAGCAGAGGAATTTGTTTGAAGAGGAATACGCACAATTCATCATCTATAATGCCGAGCAAAGCAATGAAAAGATGTATTCCAAAGAAGACGGCCGGTTTCTTGCTAAGGGCATTATTTCGCAGATGCTGGTGCATGTGGAATATTCGATAATCGAAGATGCTGGCGAGAAGGTCTATAACGTGATTGCGGTCTATGGATGCCGTACCAAGATGAAGGAGTAAGAGATGAACGGGACACAGTGGTATTGCGCCAAATGTGATGTAGAGATGATCAAGAAAAAGGTTCCAACCATGTTCATGAAAAAAATCGGATTTGAACAGGCATTTGTATGCCCGGAGTGCGGAATACAATTTCTTAGTGAAGATGTTGTTCAACGGAGTATTTCAGCCAAAGAGGTTGACGCTGAAGGCAAGCTGGAGTAATCCGGGTGGCCCTCTCGGGGTGAGAAGGAAAGGGTGGATAGTATGAAAGAGACGATCGTTCAAGCCTATGAGTCGGATACATTCAATCAGGCCCTGGATGAAAGTCTGCATCCCGGGG
>CAYRCP010000374.1:0-2677 GCA_964422755.1 uncultured Bacteriovoracaceae bacterium
ATGCACACGGCAAGTCTCCTCCATGATGATGTAGTGGACGGAACCGAAATCAGGAGAGCAAAGCCCACTGCAAACCAGGTGTTCGGCGATAAGCCGGCACTCTTGACCGGGGATTTCATATCATCTACTGCGCTGGAGCTCATGTGCTCTCTGGGCAGCCTCAAGGTCATAAAAGCAATGGTTCAGACGATAAAGAAGATGGCTGAGGGAGAGTTGAAAGAACTCGAGTATGCCAGATCGTTTCATGACGATGTGGATGTCTATCTCGACATCATCTATCTGAAGACTGCCACCCTGTTTGAATTTTGTACCTATACGCCGGGAGTTCTGGCGGGACTGCCGCAGGGGCCCCTGGATGCACTGACTATGTACGGCCGGGCAATCGGTATGGGTTTCCAGATTGTGGACGATATCATCAACCTGACACCAAGTGAGGATGATAACAAGGATCCGTTCAATGATATCCTCGAAGGCAAGTCTACGCTGCCCCTGGTATTTCTCTTTAAAGAAAAACCGGAGATTTTAGACACCGTCTCAGAAATGAGTGATCCCTATGAGAAGCAGCAGTTTATCATTTCCCATATCGGGCCGGGTGTTTTGAACAAGAGCAGAGAGGTGGCGCAGAACTATCTGGATGAAGCGGCCATGGCTGTAAAGGATACCGGCTATCTCTCCGATGATCTCAGAAAAATACCCACTACAATTATCGCTCAGATCGAAAACCGGTTCTGATTCAATTGCATACAAACAATCCTGGTGTGGGATATTTCAGGATTTCTATTGATTTTTCATGAATTCAACCCTACGTAAGTAGTATCAATTCCAAGGAGAGAGGTCGCAGTATTGGATTACAAAGATTACTATAAGATTCTTGGTGTGGATCGTAACGCCACCCAGGACGAGATAAAGAAGAAATACAGAAAGCTTGCCAGAAAGTGTCATCCTGATACCTGTAAAGACGATCCGGGTGCAGAAAAGCGGTTCAAGGAAATCAATGAGGCCAATGAGGTCCTGGGTGATGCGGAAAAACGCAGCCGCTATGACGCATTGGGGAGCAACTGGCAGGAGGGGCAGAGCTTCAGGCCGCCGCCGGGTTATGAAGATATCTTTGGGGGTGCACCCTTTGGCGCACAATCGGGCAGGGGACCTCGGAATTTTTCCTTTGAGTTTGGTGGCGGCACCGCTCATCAGGGAGGGGGTTTTTCGGATTTTTTTGAATCCCTCTTCGGTGACATTGGAATGGGTGGGCATACGTCCGGCAGACACTCGACTCCGAAAGGCTCTGATTTGGAAACGGAGGTGGCAATCTCTCTGGAGGATGCCCATGAAGGCTCTACCAGAGAGATTCATCTGCAGGGACCCGGGGGAGGCAAAAGGCTCAATGTGAAGATACCTGCGGGTGCCCATGACGGAATGAAGATCAGGCTTTCCGGGCAGGGGAATGCTGGCCCTGGTGGGGCTGGTGACCTCTATCTTAAATTGCGGCTTTCTCAGAACGGTAAATACCGGCTGGAAGGCAATAACATCATCATGGATCTTCCTATTGCACCATGGGATGCTGCACTGGGAACAACCATGGAGATACAGACCCTGGATGGGAAGTACAACCTCAAGATACCCGCCGGTATTTCGTCGGGTCAGCGCCTGCGACTCAAAGGAAGAGGGTTTGCTCATAAGGGTGATTTCTTTGCCCAGATAAAGATTATGACTCCCAAGGATCTGAGCAGTGAAGAAAAGAGGCTGTTTACCGAACTGAAAGAGCTGTCGAAATTCAAGCCATGAAAAAAGCCGGTGTCTTTTACGACACCGGCTTTTTTGGTTAACTGCAGATTTTTGTCTGCTTTGAACGGTTACCAGTGCCTTTACTGGTTTTTGTTTTCAGGTGCATGCCCCTGTTTCGGGGTGATTTCTGTCAGGCGGTAGTCAGAGGTACCCTCCAGTTTGATGAAATTTCGCATGTCCCTGAGTTTGGCATCTCCAATGCCTTTGACCTTGGCCAGATCATCTATTGAAGTGAATGGGCCATTGGCTGTTCTGTAATCGATGATCTTGAGTGCGGTAGCCTGTCCGATTCCAGGTAACAGCTCGAGTTCTTCAGCCGCCGCCATATTGACATTTACCTGACCATGCCCTGCGTATGCCATACCTCCCAATGTAAATACAACAAGTACGACCCCTACAAACAACACTGCAAATCTCTTCATTGAAAACCTCCATTTTTTATTCTCCACCAAGGAAATATCTGGCAGAATAGTTAAAAAAATAAATACGGGAGAGAGAAAGTCAAGGGGCACAGCCCCATGTGATAGGCCCGGTAACGGGAGTGCCTCAGCAGGGGGGGGGAAGTCTTTACACATTGGTATGGGGAAAATCCTGGATTGACCGTTGCTTTATGAAAGAAACCGGTGTCTTAAAAGACAACGACTTCTTTTTCAGGTCCAGCGTTGAGATGTTCAATTACCTGTATTTACTGGTTATTGTTATCAAGTGCGTGCCCCTCTTTCGGGGGTGATTTCCGTCAGACGGTAATTTAACATTCCCTCCTTCTTTATCTCTTTGCTGCTTCTCATTTTATGTCATCCTCACAAAGGGGCGTTAATGTGAAAGTCAAGGTTGCAGAGCCATATGAAACTAAAGAGTTATGGTTCATCACAGTAAGGCATACCTGGATCATTGA
>CAYRCP010000375.1:0-2671 GCA_964422755.1 uncultured Bacteriovoracaceae bacterium
ATGAAAAATCCGGGGTGATCCACGGGCTTATGAGGACGCGGCAGTTCACCCAGGACGATGCCCATATCTTCTGCAGGCCGGACCAGCTCATCGATGAGGTCACTGCCATCATCGATCTGGTGGAAGACGTCATGGGCGTTTTCAAGTTCGAGTATGAGATGGAGATAAGTACGCGTCCTGAGAAGTCCATCGGCTCTGACGAGGACTGGGAAATGGCCACAAAGGCCCTCATGGATTCGCTCACGCAGAAAGGCCTGCCGTTTGACATCAACGAAGGCGACGGTGCTTTTTACGGACCCAAGATAGATGTAAAGATTAAAGACGCCATCGGCAGATCGTGGCAGTGCGCAACCATACAGTGCGATTTCACCCTGCCCGAGCGGTTTGACACACATTATGTGGGGGCAGACGGGGAAAAACACAGGCCTGTGATGCTTCACCGGGTTATCCTTGGATCCATAGAACGGTTTATCGGTGTGCTCATCGAACACTATGCAGGAGCGTTCCCTGTGTGGATAGCTCCGGTGCAGGCCGTAATCATGTGCATAACGGATGCCCAGGCAGACTATGCCTCCCAGGTGGCGGATATGCTCAAAGACAATGAAGTTCGCGTTGAACTTGATATACGCAATGAGAAAATCGGCTACAAGATCAGAGAAGCACGCTTGCAGAAGGTACCATACATGATCGTTGTGGGTGACAGGGAAAAGCAGGACCAGACTGTCACGGTGAGGGATCGAAGCGGCGAGCAGAAGGCCATGACACTCGATGAATTTTCAGCAATAGTGAAAAAGGCAGAGCCTGTGATCTAATCTGTATTGACAACAAGTAAATCTCTGGGTTACATAAGCGCGTAATCTAAATACATGGAGGATGTTATAGCTAAGAGCAGCTTTCGTTTCGATAATAAGGACAAGGACCGGATCAGGATAAATAAGCAGATCGTGGCGGACAGCGTCAGGGTCATTTCCTCTGATGGGGAACAGCTGGGGATCATGACCGTGCCTACTGCAATTGAGCGAGCAAAAGAGTATGGCATGGACCTCGTTGAGGTTGCTCCCAAGGCCAATCCTCCTGTATGCCGTATCATGGAGTACGGAAAATACAAGTATGAGAAATCGAAAAAAGAATCGCTCGCAAAGAAAAAGCAGGCAACGGTTGTCCTGAAAGAGATTAAATTCAGGCCCAAGACCGATGAGCATGATTACCAGTTCAAGCTCAAGCACATCATGCGGTTTCTGGAGGCAAAGAACAAGGTTAAGGTCGTTGTGAGATTCAGGGGAAGAGAAATCATACATATGGACAAAGGAAGGCAGATATTACAGCGGGTGCGTGAAGATGTGACTGAGATCGCTGCAGCTGATAATGAACCCAAGTCAGAAGGCCGCACCATGATCATGATGTTGTCCCCTAAGTAATATAAGGAGCAGGCAATGAAAATTAAAACGAACAGAAGTGCTGCAAAGAGATTTACACGCACTGGAACCGGCAAGGTGAAGAGGAACAAGGCCTATACGAGTCATCTCCTCTCATGCAAGTCTACAAAGCAAAAACGCAAACTGAGAAAATCAACCCTGGTTGATTCTGCAAACCTCGGTGGTGTGAAGCGGATGCTTCCATATCTGTAAGGGGAAAGAGAAATGCGAGTAAGAAGAGGTGTAGTAGGTATTAGAAAGAGGAAAAGGCTGCATAAGCTCACAAAGGGTTTTGTCGGGGGCAGGGGAAATCTTATCCGTGTTGCCCAGGAGACCTTGAACAAAGGGCTTGCCTATGCTTATAGAGACAGACGTCAGAGGAAACGTGAGTTCAGACGCCTCTGGATCGCCCGGATCAATGCTGCGCTGAGACTTCGTGGATATACGTACTCACGATTCATCAATGCTTTGAAAACGTCGGCCGTGGAGTTGGACAGAAAAGTTCTCGCCGATATTGCGATTACCGATCCCGAGGGATTCTCTTATATCGTGAATACTGTCTCCAAAGCATAAATGGAAAAGCAGCTTGAATCGTTAAAAAGTGCCTTTAGCGAAGAACTTGATCACGTAGAAGCTTCAGAAGATCTTGAGCCCATGCGGGTAAAGTACCTGGGGAGAAAGGGAGCACTTACCTCCATTCTTCGCCAGATGGGCTCTATGGACCCGAAAGAACGGCCTCGTATCGGTTCGCTATCCAATGCGCTCAAGGCATTCATAGAAGAAGCCATTGCACAGAAACTCGATGAACTGCAGAGTACTGCTGTGATCAAAGGCATTGATGTGACGCTGCCCGGCAGGGCTCCGAGAAAGGGCGGCATCCACATCATCAACCAGGTAGTCAAAGAACTTGAAGACATATTCCTCTCCCTGGGCTTTCACATTGCCTCAGGTCCCGAGGTGGAGGATGACTACCACAACTTCCAGGCGCTGAATATTCCGGAACACCATCCTGCCCGCGACATGCAGGACACCTTTTATTTTTCAGACAAGGTTCTGCTGAGGACTCACACTTCTCCGGTACAGATCAGGGTTATGGAAAAGACCGGGCTCCCCGTGCGGATCATCGCACCGGGCAAGGTGTACCGGTGCGATTCTGATGTGAGCCACACCCCCATGTTTCATCAGATAGAGGGATTGTGGGTGGAAAAGGGGATTACGTTCAGACATCTCAAAGGCGTGCTGTATGAATTCATTCG
>CAYRCP010000376.1:0-2669 GCA_964422755.1 uncultured Bacteriovoracaceae bacterium
TTTTTTGTGCACCGCCCAGGATATGCTCAATCAGTATATCGGTGTTTCCGTTCTTTCTCGGGCTGCCGCCAATGCCGAGTACAACCGGCTGAGGAGAGAGAGCTGGAAAGGTATTGTGCAATGAAGTCATGATTTTTTATTATCAGCCATTGACAATGATATCGACAATCATATCTCCGAAGTCGCTTGTTGAGAGTATTTTATTGTTATCATGCTGGTGCTGGGCAAGCTCTACCGTGGTATATCCCCGTTCAAACAGGGCAAAGAGGGCCTTCCAGATCTCATCGGACTCTGCATGCAGGTGCAGGCACTTATCAAAGAGAAAGGCCACGCTGCCGATCATGGAATAGGGATTGGCGATATTTTTTCCTGCAATGTCGGGAGCCGAACCGTGGGCAGCTTCGACATAGCCTTTTTTGGGGCCCATGCATGCAGAAGGCATCAGGCCCAGTGAGCCCAGGATTCCCCCTGCTTGATCGGTGAGAATGTCTCCCTGCATATTCTCCAGCAGCACCACCCCGTTAAACTGGGCCGGGTTTTTCACCAGCTGGAAGGCTGCATTGTCCACGAGCATGGACTGGTAGACAACATCACGATAGTCTTGTGCTACATCTTCGACGATATCGTTCCAGAAGCGCGAGGTGGCGAGCACGTTTGCCTTGTGTATGTTGAAAAGCTGGGCCCCGGAACTTCGGGCTTCGTCAAACGCCACAACAGCAATCCTCCTGACCTGCTCTTCGGTATAGGTGCACTCATCCGTCGCATAGGTCATGCCGGTGGCGGTACCCTCGGTTTTGTCTCCGAAGTAGATACCTCCCACCAGTTCTCTGATCATGAGGATGTCGATTCCATCTCCGATCACCTCGTCTCTTAATGGGGAGAATGATGAGAGAGCCATGGGCAGGCGGACGGGCCGGTAATTGGCGAACGTATCATAGCGTTTCCGCAACGGTAAAATGGCACCGGCCTCGGGCCTGAGCTCCTGGGGAATGGTCCTCATCCTGTCGAGAGACAGCCCCACAGGACCTTTTATGATTGCATCCGCCTCATCACAGATGGCTTTGGTCTGCTCCGGAAAGGGGGAGCCTTCGCTGAAGTAGGCCGCGGCGCCGAACGGCGCATATTTGAGAATGAACTCGTGGCTGTATTTCGATTCAACAGCCCTCAAAACCTTTATGGCCTCGCGGACAATCTCAGGGCCGATCCCGTCACCTTCCAACACTGCTATGATCTTGTGCATGGTTTATCCTTTTTTGTTTTATTGAGACACCTATACCTTTCACAAAAAGGCATCTCGCTCAAGGTCCAAAATGAAAAAAAGCTCAAGAGGTGAGGATACGGGCAGTCTTGCACAGGTCTGGTCAGTGATGTCGGGAATACCGGGTAATATTCGTTGAGATATTCGCTTGAACGAACGAAAGTATAGAAAATCTCGATGTATTTACTGAGTATCCTTGGACAACCGGGTAGTGTTGTGTGAGAAAATAATGAATAGAGTAATGGCATTAAAGAGATTGTCCGATACGTAACTGATTATCCGGAGACATCAAAAATCGAATAAAAAATCTGGAAAACAAAACGAAGGGGGAAAATATGCGCAAAGTACGATTCATCGGTCTTCTAACAAGTGTTATCATGATGTCATTTCTGGTTGCAGGATGTAGCGACAGCGATGACGATGCCGTGGTAAGCAACACCATCACCATCCCGGTGGGCGTGATGAGTGCGGGCAAGGACGTGATTATCGGATCCAATACCGGAACCGGTCTCAACCTTAACGGGATCTCCTATGCCGTATACGTCAAGAAGGCGGACACCGACTATACGCCTGCAGATCTCGAAGGTACCTGGCATTACAAGGAACTGTTGGCCGACACCGAGGAGTCTGCAGAGGTGAATGTGGACGAGGGCAGCATAGACCTGGTTGAGGAGATGAGTGCGACCATAGACAGTACCGGTATAGTACATATACCACGGGACGGAGACACCACGTTCCATGCATACATGGGGGAAAGCAAGGAGATCATCGTGGCCGCCACCTTTGACGATGTGGATAATGATGGCGAGGAGGATGGCGCAGTGAGCCTGGTAGTCTTCATAAAGACCGGATCGGATTACGACTATGATACCGATCTGTTGGGCAACTGGTATGAAGAGTCCATCTGGCACTCCAACCCTGTGGACGATTACGCCATCGTGGATGAGAAGGGCGAGCTGGTATTCGGTGCTGATGGCGCGTTCAGCGGAGACTTCATTGAATATCCAAATGAAACCACTGCCACTGTTTCGGGCACGGCCGAGCTGGGCGCAGCTGGCGCCGTGACATTGACCGTGGAAGATTCCGTGGTCGAGGGGCTCATGTCTGCGGGGAAAGATGTCTTCACCGCAGTGGATGACTCCGATGATGTGGGACTGCTCGTTGCACTCAAGAAGGGCGATTCATACGACCTCACTGATTTTGAGGGGACCTGGTACGGCACAAGCATCTCGTTTTCGTTGTCCGAATGGTATTGGGCGGAATGCATGTGGGATACGATCTCCTACCAGGGAAACGACCAGCCGATCACGGATAATTGGGCTGACAGCGATGGCGATTCCGACACGGAAACCTTTTCGGATTACGAACTGACCATCTCGGACGATGGCCTGATCTCCATAATCATCGATCT
>CAYRCP010000377.1:0-2662 GCA_964422755.1 uncultured Bacteriovoracaceae bacterium
ATCGCGTTCGCCCTGAAAGCCCTGATAAACAGGTACAGAGTTTACCTCGAAACAACAAAACGCACAAAGACCGGGTAAATACGTCGACAAAGGTGGACTCAACGGCACACGTGCCCCCTGGAACGTACTTCAAGACCGTAACATCTTCAGCTGGTTCAGCTTACGTTCTCTGTGAAAATCTGTTCAAACGCATTCCTGATTTCCTGCGGAGAATATAAAACGCTTTTTTTTGCCCTGAATACATGAACCGTTTTTCTTATTATTTCATCCCATGCAGATTGTGTATTTCCCAGGAAATATCCCGGCCGCGCCAGAGAAGGTACCCTGAGAAATCCGCCCTGCCCCGTGCATAGTCATCATGCCACCCGTCGGCAACAGGCATGTCTCTGTACAGGTCAGATCTGAATGCCTCGAGAAAACACCTCTTGTGCTTCATATAATCAGCTGCACACACCACTGTATTGTGCGATGCTCTCCTGAGCTTGTTCAGCCACGAGATACCTTCGGGAGATCTGAGGACATGGTGGTCTATGATGCACGTATCGACATTATCGGTCAACAGGAGTGCATTCTGCCAGGCATCGTATCGCTCGGCATGGGAAAGTCTTTGCAAATACAGCGGCGGCCCGGAAAGAAAAACAATATCAGGGCTCCACTCAAGAATCTGCCTGATGGTGTCACGCTCCAGCAGTTGGATATCTGATGCATGGACAAAGACACACCCATCGCCGGCAACCCGGGTCATCAACACCTTGTTGTTATTCCCAGCTGACCTGCCGTGCGGCACGGCCCGGGAAAAAATGATCTCCCCGTCTGAACAGCTGTCTGCAACAGGGATATCACGACCGCATGAAAGAGCTATCTCCTCTGCCCTGGACCGCATGGAATCCGTTGCATTCTCCGGGTTCAATCCCCACAGCCGTGCCTTCCTCAACCGGGTCTGAACCCGTTGAAGAGACAGCTGGTAGGGGTTGGCCCTGGCCAGCGGGATATGGTCGCCGTGGTAGTGACTGAATACAATATCAGTTGCATCCGTGTATGACGAAACGATCTTCTCCCGGATTATTGCACCCGAGGCGACCTGAAAGGGATGAGGCAGGAGCCCGGCACGCAGATATCCAAGCGCGACCCCCGGATCTATAAGAATGGTGCGGCCCGAGGTACGCACCAGGCAGCACATCCCCCGTGTGCCCAGCGATTCGGCAGATAAAATTTCTACCTCCACTTCATTCTCCGAATACCTTCCAAGAAGGGGGTCAGATCTTTATCGTTGACAAAGCTGCTTCTATTCGCTGCATGAGCCCCCAGAGATCCCTGTCTTGCGTAAGTTTTTGCCGCAGTCTTTTCCTGCCCTGGCTCACGGTGCTGTAATCCACGCCGAGAAACTCACCGATCTCCGTTCCCTTCATTCCTCCCAGGCGATACAATAATTCCATGGCAACCTGCCGCAATGTCCCTCTCGAACCGAGTATTTCCCCGGACGTCTTTCCCGTCTCCTCACATTTTGTCAATAATAAAAATCTGACCCACTATCCTCTACTATCCTGTTTCCAATTATTCATCTCTTCTCAGGGACATTCTCTTAATGCCAGGTACGTGTCGTCAATATGCTTCTGGAGCGACTGTGCCGCGTACATCACTTCCCCGTTGATTTTGTTGGCTTTGACAATATGCTTGAAACTCAGGTACCAGTCAGTGGCATTGTAAGTTTGATTGATCGAAAGCTCGATGGCAGCAATGAGCGGCACTTTTTTCGCCACCCATTTCCCAAACACCTTGTTCGCCGCCGCAATCTTTGAGATATCGAGCAGCACGGACAACTCCGGGGATTCTGTTCCAAAGTATTTTTGCAACTTGGGATCCTGAAGCATCTCCTCTATCTCGCTGTTTGAAGAGGTCAGTTGATTGACAAGACCGGACAACCCATCCTTCATGAAGGTTTGCCAGTCGCTCATGTTGCTGGTAAATTCAGCAATCCGGCCTGCCGACGACAACGTTCGCAATCGCTCTATTTTGGCCGCTATTTCGGCAACATCCAGGCCCTCTTGCGCCATCTGCCTCGCGTTTGCCTCGTAAATCTGCTGAAGACGATCCGCGGCCTTCCCTCTGTCCGAAAGTCCTTCAAGCAGCTGCCCGGTAAAATATTCCAGTCCGTCTTTGGCGGCGTTCAGCAAGGCATTGCGATTGGCGGTTTTCCAGGTGGTGTACTGCTCCTGGGACAAATTGATGGTCTTGTGAAACTTCTTTCTCTGGCTTATGAAGCGATTCAATTTTTGGGCAAGTTCCACACAATCCGGGGCCTCGATGATGGGCTCGCCGTTACCATCCCCGTCATACGGTTTTGTACTTTCTTCAAGGTCAGCGCTGTCATTCTTTATGTTCTCAGCCACGTAGGTCGTGGCCTCTCTCAGATCAACCACCATGGGATCATTATCCGGATTGACAAGCAGCTGAATATCTTCAATCGGCATGGTATCCCCGAAAAAAGAAGTGCCACCACCCGATACTTCAGGAACTGCAGGAGCCATGTCTCCGGCGGTATCAAAGGGTTTTCTGGCGTTAGCCGCAAGGGTCTCCATGTCGTCATCCGGGGTTTTGAAGTCCAGTCCTGAATCCGACAAGCCTTTGTAGCCCACCCCCTCCTGGCTGCCGTCCAATTGCT
>CAYRCP010000378.1:0-2652 GCA_964422755.1 uncultured Bacteriovoracaceae bacterium
TCTCGGAGACATAAAAATCCAGATCCCGCAACCCGCCGTCTACATAGTCCAGAATCTGGGACAGAAGAGACGGAACCAGGTTAAATGTGCATCTGATGCCGGGATAGTCATCGAGCAGGGCTATCATATCGTAGTAACCACGCATTGCATGAAGCCTCACCCACGGCATCAGATAGGTCCCGGATACCGGGTCCTTGTAATACGGCTGGTGCATATGCCACAAAAAGCCGACAGATACATCTTTCATGTACGTTCTCTCCAAACCATTGCTATAGTAATAATCAAATGGGTCTATCAAGGCAAAGATAATTTGGATTGCGCAGATAACAGGCTGTTCAAATAATACGTTTACATAACTACAAGCCCTGATGAGGGTATATCTTGATTAAACTTTCCGGATGATCTTGGAATAATGATATCTTCTGGTAGCGGAGGAGGGACTTGAACCCCCGACACTGCGGATATGAGCCGCATGCTCTGACCACCTGAGCTACTCCGCCACGGCAATCTTTACTACTGAAGTCTCTCGCTTTTGTCAATTCATTTTCAATAAAGTAAGGGAAAAAGTGATTCTCATGAGCAGATTGCAAAATCCGCGATTATCATTCCCGGGCAGGCGGGAAACCACTATAATCGTCAGGTTGCAGCCCCTGCTTTCGCGGGGGTGACGTTTCTTATGTGTTCTCTGTGCCTGCTTCAGCGGTGAAACCTTGCCGGTATTCAGCCCGCAATGTCCCTGGAAGAAGGTATCCCGCCCAGGCCATCAGCGTGTTTCACTGCATTCATGAGGGCTTCGGCAGCTGCCTGGGCAGCGATCACACCGAGGTGGAGAGGATGTGCCTCTCTGTCTCCAATAGACAAACAACATACGATATCCCCGTCAAACGGGGTATTGTAGGGCGAAATATGGCGTGATAATCCATGTCCGGCCATGCGGGCCACCTGCATGGCCATGATCTTATCCATGCGGGCATTGGTGACCACTACACACAGGGTTGTATTACTCGGTGCACCAAAACGTTTGCGAACCTCTCCTTTGGCGATTGTTTTATCAGAATCAAGAAACCTGCCGCCATCTCTGGCCCCGGCAATGATCTGCCCGTGTTCATCGAGGATATCTCCAAAGGGATTCGCAACGACCAGTGCTCCCATCTTTATGCCGTCAGTTCCATTGATCATGCTCGATCCGATTCCTGCCTTGGTGGCCGATGCAACGCCCCTGATCTTGCCGGTGGTCGCTCCGGTCCCTGCCCCCACGCATCCCTGCACAACAGGAGATGTCGATGCATGTATGCACGCATCATATGCCATATCAGGTGTGGGCCTGGCGATTGGATCCATAAACGACAGATCAAAGATTACGGCAGTGGGCACAACAGGAAGTTTCGCCACAACAAGATCAAATCCTATGCCCTTTTCCTCGAGGAACTTAACCACACCCGATGCTGCATCGAGCCCGAATGCAGATCCTCCGGCAAGACATATGCCGTGCACGGCTATCCCTGGATGCATCATGTCCAGCGAATCGAACTGCCTCGTGGAAGTTGCCATGCCGGTAATGTCCGCTGCCCCTGTGGCAGGCCGGTCAAAAAGGATAACGGTGACACCCGTGCCCCCCTGTAGATCCGAACAGTGGCCCACCCTGATGCCATCGAGGGCAGTTAACGTGTCATTCACTCGGTTTGACATCCCGTACTACACCGCCGAATTCCGACACGATCTCTTTTACCACAGGTGATTTGAGCGCATTGGCACGAAGCTCGGAGGGTTTTTGTTTCCTGGTATCCGATGAAGGTGTGTCTTGAACCTCCACCTGGATATTGATATCTTTTTTCAGAAAAGCCCTCGCTTTCTTTGTAATCGCCGGCAGTTCCTTTTTCACCTGATCCCCGAGAAAACCGCCGGTGCTGAGCAGCACTACCTTCGTGTCTTCTTCCGACATCACGGTGGTATTTGCAAGAATGGCAAAGAGCGGCTGGTTATGGTCTTTCAGGTACGAGATGAATCCGTCCCATGAAAGGGGGATGGATGAAGGCGGACGTTTATAGTTTTCCGCAGGAGATACCTGGGCAGGCTGTCTGGCAGGTTGCGGCCTGGCAGTCTGCTGACTGACAGGTATGGACCCGGCAGGCCTGCTGGCAAGCAGTTCAAGCATTTGCTGCAAGTCGCCAAGCTTCGGTGCAGAGATTATGCGCAGCAGGATAGTTTCCAGGGTGATCTTCGGGAGAGTGGAATATTTGAGATCGGCTTCGGCATGTATGAGAACACTTACTATGCGGTGAACCTCCTCAAATGAGATGTCTGCTACCATCTCATGCAGGGATGCCTTTTCTTCCTCAGGCAATGCCAGATTCGAGTAGCCGGCCTTGAGCACCATCATATTTCTGAACTGTTCCAATAACGCACGATAGAGCTGCCCCAGATCCTGCCCATATTGGTACACACGGTCAATCACATCGAGCACGCCTGGCACATCTTTATTCAGAAGGGCAGTAATCAGGTCATGCATGGTGGATCTGCCCACCAAGCCGAGCATGCCCTCTACCGTCTCTGCATCGATGTTTCCTATCCCGCTTGCCGCCATGTGCTCGAGCATACCCTGGGCATCTCTCATGCTGCCGTCAGCCTGGAGGGCAATGGTCATCATGGCAT
>CAYRCP010000379.1:0-2651 GCA_964422755.1 uncultured Bacteriovoracaceae bacterium
TCGGAGGCCCATCCGCCGGCAAATGCCATGGCTATGCACAAGACCCTCGACAGAGACACGATGGTGTTTGCAAGGCTGCGCTCTATGCCGTGCTCGGTGACGAGGTACAGCGGCAGCATGGTGTAGATGCCGAGCGTCACGCTGATGGCGAGGCTCATCAGGATAAGCATGATCCAGAATGAGGGTTCGCGGAAAAGGATATGCATGGATGAGAAGTTGGGGGCTTGTCCGTGAAAGTCACCGCCCCGGCCGAAACGGGTGTATGCACATCCCGCACACAGAGACAACATTCCAATGAGAAAAAAGACCCCTCTCCAGGGAAGGAACAACAGGAGTAGTTCTGCAATGAGCGGGGCGGCAATAAAGCTGAGATTGGGGGCCAGTTCATGGATGGCGATGGCCTTGCCCCAGTTGCTGGGATGTGCAAGCGAGGTCAGTGTTGCCAGCCCTGAAGGCAGGTAGAGCCCGGACGTCATCCCGGTGAGGAGGAGACCGGCCCTGATGGCCCACAGGTTCGTGCTGAACGAGGTGGCGATGAGTGCAAGCCCGAGGGCTGCTGCGGAGAGTGTAATGGTTTTTCTGTGGGAAATGCGGGATGAGACAAAGCCGGACCCCAAAAGGGTGATGAAATAACCCGAGGAAATGATGAGGAACAGCGATCCGGCTTGAGCGTGACCGATTCCGAGATCGTCTTCGATTGTGGGGAGTAGTGGTCCTGAGATGATCCTGGCGATAAAGTTCAGAAAAAATATCGAGGCGAGAAAGAGGATCGGGAAAAGATACGATTTGAATGAAAGGCTGCCGTTTTCCGGAAGGTTGTCCTCTGGTTTGGTCATGTCTTGATGATGCTCCTTTGTAATGTCATGAAATGTATGTTCGGCAAGCCTTTATCTGAAGTGGAGAGAACATAGTGTAATGGTTCATTTGATGCAAGGATGAAAATCATATATTGGTTCGCTCAGGCTTGTGGTTTTTCCCAGGGGTTATTTCACACCATGTTTTACCTGCTCACCCTCTCTGGGTGTGAGACCTGACAGATACATGTCCCGCCGGCATATTCCGGTCAGTTCGAACCATTCACATCTGCGACAGCATCTGATTCATGGCAGGGTCAACGCGGCATAAGTATGCAAGTATATATAATAATTGATATATAAACGCTTAACTTATTCTGCAGGTGAACCGAATAGAGGTTATGAGATCTAAGATATGTATGATGTAACACGTGTCAATCCCAGATGGATTCGAGAACTAAGAGATGTATCTGTACACACAGATAAAAATACGTAGGAGGCACATGCATGAAGAAAAGTATGGGGATTTTGTGGTTAGTGGCATTATGTACACTCCTGGTTTTTTCCGGTTGTTCGGACAGTGATTCGGATGATATCGCAACAATCTCGGGCACGGCCTCGTCCGGGGCGCCCGTGGTGGGAACGATTACACTCAAGGATGCTGACGGCACGGTATTGGGCCCGATTGCCATCGAATCAGACGGGAGCTTCAGCTTCAATGTGACCGGGTACACGGCTCCCTTTGTGCTCAAGGCAACTGCTACTGCAAGCGGGGAAAGCCTGTATTCCTATTCCTCTGGCAGCGGTCAGACAAACGTCAACCCCCTGACCACGCTAATCGTGGCCTCTGCTGCAGGCGAGGAAGACCCGGCAACAGTGTACGACAACCCGACCGGGATCAGTGAGGATACACTCAGTGCCGCGGTTCTGGCGGTCCGGACCGTGTTGGCCAATCTCTATACCGCATTCGGCATTGCTGATGACTTCAACCCGATGACCGGCAACTGCACGGTCAACCATGTAGGGATCGATGCACTCTTTGATGCCGTAACCATAACCATCGACACGGAAACCGGTGCGGTGGAGGTAAAGGCGCTCGATGATACGGTCCTTGTTGCAGCTACAACAACGACTATCGATGAAGCCATTGCTGTAACCCTGGACGATGCAACTGCAGCGAAATCTCACGTCATGTGGGGCACATATAACTACTGCGAGCTGTACCTGGATACCCCGTCAGGAGGAAACGGTGCGACTGCAGCAGCAGGCCATATCACCTTTGATGCGGACGGCAACTGGACCCTCGTGAACGAGGCCACATCAGGCAGTGGACTGGATGCTAATGTAAGTGGCACCTATTCCATAGATTCCACCGGCAGTGTCTGGATTGGCGACAGCCAGTATGGTGTTGTCACCCCTGATGGCGAGGTCATGGTTCTCCCGGACCTCGATGCGACCGAAGGGCTGGACGTGGGGCTCACCATTTTGTGCAAGCGGGATGCCGATCTTGCTCTCACCGATATCAGCGGAGAGTATGTGGTTACCGATCTCTATCGTGATACCCCTGCTGCCGGTTCAGGCGCATCGGCCGGGGTGAGCATTGTCGAGTTCGACGGGAATGGCACCTATACCACTGCAGTCGGGCACGGTACCTACGCGGTGGACGCCAATGGTCGTTTTGCGGTGGATGGTGGTGAAGATTTCGGCATGGTGGCCATGGGCGGCGATGTGATCGTGCTGCCTGACTATAATCCGATTGAAGGAAATGACCTGGGTATCAGCGTCATGGTCAGGACCTCCATTGCGGCCGGCTGGGGTGTGGCAAGCATCGATGCCGACTACAACATGGCCGAGATG
>CAYRCP010000380.1:0-2647 GCA_964422755.1 uncultured Bacteriovoracaceae bacterium
GGTGGATATCGAAAAGAACAGCCGGGAGATGGTGGAGCAGTCGCAGATGGAAGCGAACATCTACAATCCCAATGACAAACTCTTAAGAGTCACTATCCCTGAAGTGAATATCGGGGACCTGGTGCACTTTATCATGTTCGATGATTTCACCAAGGCGCGTATGCCCGGAACCTGGAGTGACTTTGTGACCTTTGAGAGCACAGATCCCATTGTGCGTTCAGAATATATCGTTGTTGCACCGAAAGACAACCCGCTGAAAAGTATTGCTTTGAAGGCGGAAATACCCGGAACAATGACCAGCAGCGAAGAGCACACTGGTGATGAAATCGTCTATACCTGGACCGCCGTGGATGTTCCCCGTGCGTATGAAGAACCCCGGATGCCGAAACTGTATACGCAGGCGCAGCGGCTTTTAGTGAGCACAATCCCGGACTGGGAGACCATATCCAGGTGGTACTGGGAATTATCCAAGCCCCATATCTTCAAGACAACTCCCCAGATGGAGAAAAAGGTGAACGACATTGTCAGGGGAATCGATGACTCAACCGAAAAGATCGAGGCCATCTTTCAGTGGGTGTCCCAGGGGGTTCGTTATTTAGGCATTACTGCAGAGAAGGATGCACCAGGCTATGAACCCCATCCGGTGAACATGACTTTTGAGAGACGCGCAGGGGTCTGCCGCGACAAGGCCGCCCTGCTTGTCTCCATGCTACGGCTCGCAGGGTTCGAGGCATTTCCGGTCCTGATCATGAATGGTCCGAAAAAGGACCCTGAGGTACCACAGCCGTATTTCAACCATGCCGTCTCTGCTGTACGGCTGGAAGACGGGACGTACCTGCTGATGGATCCCACCGATGAGAGCACAAAAGAGCTTTTTCCCTCATACCTGAACAACCAGAGCTATCTTGTAGCCACACCTGAAGGGGAAACACTGCTCACCAGCCCCATCACCCCGGTTGAGAAAAATATGATGTTTATAGAGACAACAGGATCACTCGATAAGCAGGGAAATCTCAAGGCCGTATCACAACTGAGGTTCGAAGGGATCAACGACAATGCCTACCGGGGATTCTTTTCCCGGCTCTCGCCCGGGGAAAGACGGCAGTACTTTGAGCGGGTCATTAAAAGGATCGCCCCGGGAGCCATGCTCACTTCCCATGACATCGTTCCCTCGAATATGCTCGATACATCTCGGGGACTGAGCGCAACGCTGAGCTTCGAAATCAAAGATTATTATGTCCAGGGGGATGGTACCGTCATGCTGCCGCCTGTACGGATGGGCGGGAGTATCGGCATGGTGAATTTTCTCACCCGGGAAATGGGCCTGAAAGAACGGAAATATCCGTATGTCACAGACATGGCCTGCGGTGTTGCCGAGACGTTCAGACTCGATCTCGGCCAGGCTGTGGGCAAACCGGTGAGCCTTCCGGAATCTGATGCTCTGGACAATAGCGGAGCCACCTTTCAACATGCCGTGTCCATAAAAGATGACGTTCTGATCAGAAATAACACCTTTACCCTTAACCTTCCTGAATATTCTCCTGATGAGTATCGTGAGCTCAAGCAAACCCTTAAGAAGATTGAGACGGACAGCAAAAAGATGCCGATCTTCAGTCCCATTGCCGTTTCAGCAGATCATAGCCGGCAGCCGTGGTATGCGGCCTATAAACCCGATGCAATCATACTCGAAGAGGTGGATGAATTTGATGTGGCAAGTGCATCGAGCTGGACAGAGACGAAAAAGATGAAGATGAAAGTGCTCACCTATGCCGGGAAAAAGCGCTTCAGCGATCTTCATGTGCGGTACAACCCCGCCTGGGAGGAGGTGGAAATCCTCAGTGCCGTTGTAACAACGCCGGCAGGCGAGAAGGTGGTGATCGAGGACAAGGAGATGAATGTCATGGATGCGATCTGGGCGGCGGATGCTTCCCGATACCCCGCATCCAAGGTACTAGTGGTGAGTCTTCCCGGCGTGGAAGAGGGAAGCCTTATCGAGTACACCATCAAGCGGAAGAAAACCGGGCGGTTGTTTTTCTCCATAAACGGAGAATTCAGCTCCCTGGATATGGCGAGAATACGCAAAGAACGGGGTGCTTCCCGCAATGTCATTACGGTCAATGGTGTGCTGCGTTCTTTTGAGCCCATCGAGCTCAAGACGCTCAGAATAACGATACCAAAAGGGATGCAGCTGACTGTATCGGACGGAGATGATGTCAATTGCCTCAGTGTTGCACGGGTAAGTAAAGAACACTACGTGCGTGATGGAAAGGCGGTCTATGAATTCATTGCTGCCCAGGTACCTCCGGTGGTTGAAGAGGATTTCATGCCTCCATGGTACAGTTTCAACCCCGTGATTTTCGCTTCCTCCGTAGATTGGAAACAGTATGCAGAAGATGTGGAAAAAATATTCCTGAAAGCATCGTCATCGCAGGAGAAGACAAAGGCAAAGGCCCTGGAAATCATTGCCGGCATCGATGATGAAAAAATAAAGATTAAGAAGATCCGTGATTATGTGGCCAAGAATATCAAGTATATCGATGTGGCATTCGGGGATATGCCCCTGACGAATATAAGTGCTGCGGACCAGGTACTCATGGACGGTTACGGCAACTCGGCAGACCGTGCAGTTGTCCTGCATGCAATGCTT
>CAYRCP010000381.1:0-2638 GCA_964422755.1 uncultured Bacteriovoracaceae bacterium
AGGTGCTCAGGGTTGCAAACTCTCCGTTCTACAGACGGATAAAAGAGATCTCCACCATCCGCGGCGCAGTTGTGCTGCTGGGCTTCAATGTGCTCAAAAGCATCGTCTTGAGTATCAGTGTCATCAATCTCTTCAATGAAAAGGAAAAACGGGTCCTGGATTTTTACAAGTTCTGGCAGCACAGCATTGCATGCGCGGTATGTGCAAAATCAATAGCAAACAAGGTCTCCCCCGAGTCTGCCGAGGATGCATTTATGGCAGGACTGCTTCACGACCTGGGCAAAGTTGTTTCCGACCAGCTCATCTGCACCAAAGGGGAATACGCCCAGGTGCTCGATGTCATGAACCGCGCCAACTCCAACATCATCCAGGTCGAGCAGGATATCGTGGGCATCGATCATGCCACACTGGGCAAACACCTCATGGAAAAATGGAATCTGCCCTCCCTTCTCAGTAAAACTATTGCTTATCACCATAATATCGACGATATTATCGATGACAACAAGACAAAGAAACTCTGCTCGATCATCCATGTGGCCGATATCATAACGAATCATCTGGGACTTGGCTTCAGCGAGGCCAATGGAGGATTTGTAGACCCTTCTCTCCTGAAACTGCTGAAACTGTCCAGTCAGGATTTACAGGACATATCCATCACCTTGAAAGACAGCATCTCTGACATAAGCGAAGAGATGGGGATCCCAACGGCACAACCCAAGACCTATTTTGAAGTACTGCAATTCGCCAATGCACAGCTCGGAGAACTGAGCCTCGACCTGGAGCAGAAAAAAATGGCACTGGAGCGCAGGACCATCGAACTCTCCGGTCTCAACCAGATGAGCAGCCAGCTGCAATCATCCATGAAACTTTCCGATATCACCAATATCATTACGATCAATAGCCTCACGATACTTGACTCCAGAAAGACCAGATGTCTGATGCGTCTCAATAACCTGCGGGTAATGGTTACCGAGTCTTTCTGGTTGAGCAATGCCGCACAAACCCGCACAGGAATGGCAACAGCAACAAAAGAGCTGCTTGAGCGCACCAATGGGGTGTATCCCAAGAGTATGACCGTGCTCTACGCTCCCTTAAAAGTCGACGGCAAAACCATCGGCATAATCGAGGCACTACCGAAGGAGAATGCATCTCCCGAAGAAATCAATCAGAAAACCCTTCTGCTGAGAACCATTGCAGAGGTCGGCGCCCAGGCCATACAGAGGGCCATGCTCATGACCAGAAACATCAAGTCTCAGCGGCTTGCAGCGGTATCAAAAACCGCCATTGCAGCCAACCACGAGATCAATTCCCCGCTCACCACCATACTCCTTAAACTCGATATGCTGGTAAAAGAAGGGACATTGAGCAATCGTGCCGTTGATGAACTGACTCAGATAAAAGATGAGGCCTTCAAGATCAAAACCATCGTCAAGAAGATGCTGGAGATTTCTGATGTGGTGGAAACAAGCTATGTGAAAAACGAGAAGATGATCGACATCCATAACGCGCCAAAACAGCAACGCGCACAGCCCGCCGATAATGATATCGTCGATGAAACTCCTGCAAAGGATGCATTTACCGGCTTTGAAGACTATCTTGATCAGCCCCTGCAGACAAAACCCACACAAAACCCTTCAGGGAAAACACCCGTGTCGCATAACAGCACTCCCGGGTTCGAAGACTACCTGGATCAGCAGCATCAGGAAATGCAGAAAAGCACATCCCATTCCTCCTCGTCTCAGAAAATCAGCGCCGGTTTCGAGGATTACCTCGAAGAGTAACATCGTTCACGCGATTTTATCAAACACGGCTTTGCCGCCTGATAAAATATCCTGAACATATCCGGTTAGTTTGCTGTTTTCATGGCTGGCTCTCTGCAGCCGGCAGCTCATGCGGGTTTGTTCGAGGAAATCTGGTTGAGCCAGTCCCGGTACATGACGGAGAGGATCATAAAATCCTTCTCATTATCTACATCCAGCGCTGCACCTCCTACGGTAGTCTCAACGATCTTGCAGCGGGCACCCAGGAGGTTTGAAATCACTTTCTCAGCCCTGCTCAACGTCACCGGAAAACTTACGAGATGTGCCAGGCGGCCAAACCCCAGGGTATCCAGCCCCGCAGAAAGCTGAAAAAGCAGATACAGGCCCAGCGTCTTGCCGACATTCCCCGGTCCAAGCTTAATGATTTCAATGAGTGTCTTGACGATATTGTAGAATTCTTTCTGATAACGGTATTCATATGCCTTAAGTACCAGATCGATACTCTCTATGAGCACGAAAGGCCGTGCCATATGGAGATTATTCTGCCTGAAATTCCCTTCCCAGGTATGAAAGGTGGCCATCTTTATCCCGGGTCTGCCCTTTCTGGGCCCGAAAAGCGCCAGGATCTCTTCTGAGGTACTGCCGGCAATATAATCATAGCTGCTCATATCACACTGGGATATGAACTCCTCGATCTCCCGGACTGATATCAGGGGAATATCCCCGGAGAGAAACAGGACATGATTGTCCCGGTACGCACTGATCATATCGGGGGTCAGTTGTCCGGTCTGTCGGTATTCCGGCAAGGTATGGAGAAATCCCTCCCAGCCGTTTTCCGCCAGGCTTCTTTTCTGCTCGACAATATCAACCTCGAGCCC
>CAYRCP010000382.1:0-2636 GCA_964422755.1 uncultured Bacteriovoracaceae bacterium
CCGAAATCTTCCAGGGGCTCATAGGCAAGCCGGTGGAGCGAGAGCTCAATGCCACTGAGCGCGCGGGGCTGAAGAAAGAGCCGCACTTCATTGCGCGACTCTTCTGTCTTGACGGCGTTAACCGGATCATAGGAAACAGGATAGCGGGAAAGGCCGAAGCCCACATCCTTGACCTGGGCCCCTGCCCGCCAGGAAAAATAGTCCAAGCCGAACGAGTACCTGAAGCCGGCTTGTGCGGAATAATCCCCGGTCACATCCCTGCCCCAGGTCCCCAGCCCGAGCTGGAAGTCGGAAATTCCGGCATAGATATCAGGGGTGATAAAATTCGGGGGGAGACTTTTCCACGGAGAATAGGGTTGTGGATCAAGAGCCGGTTTTTCTTCCGGTGTTATTGCCGATGATTGCTCATCGAAGGATAGTGCGGGCGCATCGCTGTTTTCATAGCGTGAAACCTGCCACCCCCTGTTTTTCAGGCACAGGAAAGATCCGTTCCTGGGAAGCACTGCGGCGTATCTGCACCGGGTAAGAGGTGACATGTCGGATTTGTGGATCTGAAATGTGCCGGAGTTGTTAGAGGAAAAAACCAGAGAATCTTTGTCCCAGAACGGGTCCATCTCAATGGAATCGGCATTCGTCACTCTGTGCCAGGCGGCATCGTATACCCAGATATCCCAGTTTCCCCCGGTGTTTGCTGCAACCGCAATGCGGCCCTTGTCGCTCAGCACCGGTCCGGACAGCTGGAGCGCACCTTCAGGGCCGGGGATTATCGATTGAACGTGGGCTTTGTCTTTGAACAGCCCATCTTCGCTGTCAAGGAAAACAAGGCAGGGTCTTGAACCTTTGCGCGTAACCGCGATTCCGCCTTCTCCCGGATCCCATACGTGATAGATATCGAGGTCGGCCGTCATTGTCGCGCTATATGTCGCTATTTTCGAGATGCCGTTGCCGTCATATTCGGATACCCACAGTTTGGCAGAGGCATCGAGATAGCCGTACCTGCTCCTTAATCTCACACGTTTCATGCCCGGGTATATCCCTGATATATTCCAGTAGACAAAAGGATCCGGGCTGTATCCCATGATGGGCAGACCGGTTTCATTATAGGCATGAACTGGCCGGGTGTTTGTAAATTCATCCCACAGCCCCATCCAGGTTTTGCCAAAGGCCTTTTTCGCCTTCAGGTCGATCTCGATGGGGATGATGCCGCCACCGTGAATCTTCAGAAAATCGTAAATTTCCTCCCATCCGTATTGCGCGTAGAGCCAGTTCATAAAGGGCCTGCCATATACCCGGTAAGCGAAGTGTCCCGGCCAAATTCCTGGATGATTACTTATCTGTGCGATGTCCTGCGGCACGTATGCAGAAAAGATGGTCTCATTCAGGGGGTCACTGACAGGTGCCCCGGTGTAGAGAGAATAGAGCAGCGCGCAGGTCCCATCGGTCAGCCACTGCGGGTTTATCACGTTGGGCGAGATGATCTCGCCCAAGGCCTTGTGGGCAGCCCCCGGGATTTTCGAACGCATGGAGTATATTCCGTGGAGGCACAACCCCTTGAAGAGAAAATAAGTCCAAGGGTCTTCCTGCGTATATCCCTCTTCGAGAACACCGGGGGCCCTCAGCGGGATACGGATTTCGCTGTGGGGTATCATATGAACGACAACCTGAGGCTTATCAAGCTGACTGTCGAGGATGACGTGAATCCGGCGGTTTATTCCGAGCCCTTTTTCGTTGAGAAAAGCGAGTATCACCGGGGTTTGTTCTGCCATCTTCGAGATGATCTCTTCCGTGCCGGCGTCAAAGGAGAAGATAATCCCGCTGCGTTCGATGGACTCGAGGGCAAAAGCATTCGGGATGAATACCAGGGGCAAGAGCAGGGACAGCAAAAGGACGCTCAGCGTCTTTTTATGTTCAAGTAGTATGTCAGAGTGCACTCCATTACACTGCATGACCATATGAGTCCCCTGGTGGAATTATGGGTTGCCGCTTTGTTATGCGTCGATATCGCGTACCCTGTGCGGGTGGGTATACACGCAGAACTTTTCGCCCTTCACCCGGCATATCAAGGTGAGGCCTGCCTTTTGTGCCAGGGCAATCCCTTCGCGGGTTGTGGCTGCCTTGGTTACAATGATGGGGATACCTGCATTGACGGCCTTGGATACCATTCCTGCCGGCTGTCTTCCGGTACAGCCAAGGACGCAGGACGAGAGATCAATCCGGTTTAAGGCCGCATACCCGATGACCTTGTCCACGGTATTATGCCTGCCCACATCGCTGCTCTTGGTGATGAGCTCGCCATGAGAGAGGAGCACGCTGCAGTGGGCGCCGCCGGTTTTTTCCCATAACTTAGATACGATTTCGCCTATCACCCTGAAAACCTCTTGTTGATCTATGGTGATCTCGGAGTTGATCCTTGAGCGGATCATGCCGCTTGAAGAGCCCCCGCTCGATTCGGTTATGTAATCATTAGAGACGGCAGATTGCTGTGCATAGACCAGGATATTGTTTCCGTCTACCTTGACGTCGTCGATTGTTTCTGCGAGTCCCTCGCTGATTACAAAACCTGCACCGAGTTCTTTATACTGCATAGGGCTTGCAACAAGTTTTGTTAAGAGCCGGTCATTGAGATGAATATGCAC
>CAYRCP010000383.1:0-2628 GCA_964422755.1 uncultured Bacteriovoracaceae bacterium
CGGACACCGAACCTCGATTCTCTGTTTTCCCTTTTTCTGTTCGGCATCGGTGTATTCATTGTAACCTATCTGCTGCGCAGCGTTCAGGTCTCCATGGGATTTGCGTTCGGGCTTTTTGCTATTTTCTCCATGCTTAGATACCGTACCGAGGCCATCTCCATCAAATCCATGACCTACCTGTTTCTGGTCATCACCGTTTCTCTGCTCTCTGCCGTGGGACAGACCAGCCTGATTGAGCTGGTATTATTAAACACATTACTCTGCATCTGCACAGGCCTTGCCGAGTCTAAAATGCTTACCCCGCAGCTTGCTGAACAAATCGTCCGGTATGAAAAGATAGAAAATATTCGCCCGCAGAACCGGCAACTCCTTTTTGATGACCTGCAGCTAAGAACCGGCCTCGAAATACGCAATGTGGTGATTGATAAGATCGATTTTCTAAAAGACACCGCAAAGCTCAGAATATTCTATGTGGCCGCTGAGAATGATCTTCTTGTTTCTGAATCATCCAGCCCAGTGTCGCATTCTGTTAAAGAGCGAGATCAAGGTACAGCTGAATATAAAGAGCAGACCCGGAATTCATAACGAGTGGGCAATGAAAAAAACAGTATCTAAAATAACCTTACTGATCATTGCAGGTATTTTCCTATTCCCCATGATCTCTTTGGGGGAAATGGATATCCGTTATACGGATGATAGTCTTAAGATCAAAACAAATGCTCAGTGGATTAAAATCGGCGGCACGCTGATGTGGGACGTTGATTCTGCCGGTGATGTGTTTTGGGACTCTGAAGACGATGAGGATGCCGGGCAAACCCGTTCCGAACTCAGACGCGTCCGGTTGAATATCAAAACCAGGATGTCAGACACGTGGAAGGCCGAGCTCAGTCTCGATTTCGCAGACGATGATGCATCCGCTGAAGTAAAAGATGCCTATGTGGAATATAGCGGATGGCAACTGATGAACATCATTGTCGGTCAAAACAAGGAACCGTTCGGCCTTGAAGCAATGACAAGCCTTAAGAATATAAGTTTCGTAGAACGATCAATGGTTTCCGATGCCTTCAGGCCGGGACACAATATCGGTATTTCGCTTCACAATGATACGGATATCCTGATTTGGCAGGTTGGTGTTTATCAAGCCCAGGACCGGGAAGATGACGGCGATACCTATGCTGTATCCGGACGCCTGGCAGTTGTGCCCTGGAAAACAGATACAGGGTTTTTTCATATGGGTATATCAGGCTCATGCCGGGACTTTGATGGAGCTGAATTCGAAATAAAGGAATCTGCCCAGATACATACGGCTGATAATATTATTTACAGCAATGGAATAGAAACCGATCGACTCCTGTTATATGGGATGGAAACCGCTTTTTGCAGGGGGCCTTTTTCTTTTCAGGCTGAATATATGCTGGCTGATGTAAATGCGGTTGAAAAAAATGATGATGCAGTCTTTGACGGCTATTATCTTTCCGCAAGCTGGTTTCTTACCGGGGAGACAAGACCCTTTAAAAACGGGGGCTGGAAACGCGTAAAACCCGAATCGTCTTATGGTGCCTGGGAACTGGTAACCCGTTACAGCTGTCTTGATGCGGCTGAGAAAGAGAAAGGAACTTCCGCAAACGCCTGTACGCTGGGTGTCAACTGGCATATCAATTCAAATATTCGCCTTATGAACAATTATACGTATTTATGGGTAACCAATGAATCAACACAAACCGAAACCACAGGAGATGCGGTGTCCTTTCGCGTTCAATGTGTATTTTAAACCGATCATTAACAAATGATGGTCCCGAAAAATATCATGTGTCAGCTTGAGGGTGCGTCAGGTAATCGTCGGCCTACCCAGATAGATTTTCAGGAAATCAACCTGGTTCCGGATGAAGAGCGGGAGCGGATTTTCGAGCGCTTTTATCGCATCGACAAATAACGGATTCGCCGGGTGCCGGGAACCGGCTTCGGCCTGAGCCTTGTCGGGAAATTGTCCGCGCCCACAAGGGTGAGATTCACTTTGTTGCAGCAAGTGACAACCTGAACACCTTTTCCGTATCACTTCCCTGCCTGTCGTAGGCGCCCCGCTCGCACCGAAGCCCGGCAGTGCTGCAGGCTTCCGGATCAACCCCAGATAATGACAAACTTGTCATTTGATCAGCCCTTCTTCTGTCATTTTGGCATGCTAAACCAGGGACAACGGAAAAAACAAGGGTTGCATCGGTTTTGCCAACGCGATCAAAGGAGCTCGATTCATGAATACCATGAAAAGAATGACAATTTTTTTTGCTGTGTTGATCATCTGTACCGCGAATGCATTGGCGCAGGGACCACCTCCCAGGGGACAAGGTCACCAAGGTCCTCCACCGGAGGCCTATACTGCGTGTGAAGGCAAGAGTGCCGGAGATTCGGCGCAGTTTGTCAGCCCGCATGGTGATACCGTGTACGGCACCTGTGAATCCGACGGCGATCGGCTGGTCCTGCGGCCTGATCGGGCCTGGGACAATGTTGATGAAAGCGGGATGAACAATGCCAATGAAGGAGGCAGGCAATGAAGATCTCTATTAACGTTGTGACCCGAATGATTATGATTCTCATGACACTTTTGTATATCGCCGGGTGTAATGACGGATC
>CAYRCP010000384.1:0-2615 GCA_964422755.1 uncultured Bacteriovoracaceae bacterium
GCTCATTACTCACTCCTATACCCCGTGCGTTCATCACGAGATACCCGAGAAAAGGCGCACCAAAAATCGAGGTGATGATGCTGATGGGAATCTCGTTTGCAAGAAACGACCTGGCAATGGTGTCCATCAGCATGAGGAACGTTCCGCCCAGGAATGCCGTCATAGGGATCAGTTTCTTATGGTCAGGCCCTGCAATATACCGGGCAATATGCGGCATGATGAGCCCCACCCAGGCAATAGTCCCCACGGAGGCCACTGACGATGCCACCATGAGCGTGCTTACGCCCACATAGAACAGCCGCCATCGAAACACGTCGATGCCCATGGACAGGGCCTGCTCCTCGTGCTGTGTCATAATATTCAACCGCCAGCTGAACACGCTGATAAGGATCGATCCTATAACCACGACGGGCAGGGTCGTCTGTACCTTGGCCCAGGAAGAGACGTGAAAGCTGCCCATGATCCAGAAGACGATCTGTGCCAGCTGGTCGTAGGGATTGGCGATATACATGAGTATGGACAGGCCTGCCTGGAAAAAGGCAGAAACCACGATCCCCGATATCACCAGAACCGCAGCGGATTTGTCCCAGCTTTTCGATGCCAGCAGATATGCAAGAGACACTGCAACCACGCCGAACACGAACGCACTGCCCTGTATGGCCAGGGTGATGTTGGCAAGAAACATGATTGCCACTGCAGCACCGAAACACGACCCGGCAGTGACCCCCAGGATGTCCGGGGCTGCAAGCGGATTGCGGAACAGGGCCTGAAACACTGCACCGGCAATGGAGATCCCGCTGCCCACGGCAAAGCTCATAATAATCCTGGGCAGGCGGATATTCCAGAAGATGAGCTCTATTTCCCGGGACGGCGACCCCAGAACCCCGTCCAGACCAAGGCTGTCAAGCACCAGCCGGGCGATACCATCGATACCGATGGGATAGCGGCCTATGCACAGGGATATGACCAGGCTGACCAGAAAAAAAACACCCAGGATAATTCGCCTGTTTTTTTTCACCTCATATCCCCGAAAAAACCGTTCATGGCAGGCATATACATGGTCTTTTCGGCATTGTTACAGCCTGCCGCCCATGGAGGTAAATGAATGCCCCAGGTATCTTGTATAAAATTCATCGGCGATCTTCAGCATATCCGTATCCGCAAACGCTTCGGGATACAGTGTCTTGGCGGCCCAGACCACCCCGAGCACACAGTGGGGTGCGGGGTAATCCCACCACCCGATAGCGGACGGGAAGACATGAACCCTCTTGTGCCTGATGGCAGAAACGGTCATGAACTGGGAATTTGCAAGAACCTCATCGATGTCGCAGGCTTTCAGGGCAGAGCCAAGCAGGATCACGTCCGGGTTCCACAGAGCCACCTGCTCGGGGGAAACATCGGCCCAGAAGCCCTTGACGTCCCTGGCAACATTTATCGCGCCGGCCAGTTGAAGGATCTCGCTCTGGAGCATCTCGCCCGTTGCAACCGAATACATGCCCTTGGGGCCCGTTAACATGACCTTGACCCGTTTGTCCGCGGGAACATCCCTGAGACGCTGCTCGACATAGTTCAGGAGTCTCGTGCAGTCACCCAGGTATGCATCCGCTGCATCCCCACAATCAAGAACCGTGGCCACCAGCCTGACAGCCTCGAAGCTCTCTTTGAATGTCTCTCCCCGGACAGCCACAACACTGATGCCCGCATTGGTGAGCTGTTCCATCTCAGAGAGGTCAAAGGATGCATACACGAATGCGATCTGGGGGTTCAGCGACACCATCTGCTCCAGAGAGACATTGTGACCATCGACCAGCTTCGGCAGTGCGGCAAAGTGTTCATCGACGCTCTCCATGGCCCCTGCTTCCGGCCAGTAGAGTGCCTGGTCTACGAGTTTGTCCTGCTGCCTGAGCGCATAGACGATCTTGCCGCCGAAATGATGCAATGCTGCGATACGCTCGATCTTTTGGGGGACCTGTACGGTCCGCCCCAGCTGGTCGGTAATGGTAACCGTATTCTGCTGCGTTTCTGAAGTCTTGGAGCAACCGCAGGGAAACATTCCGACGCACAGGAAGACAAGCGCAATCAACGCCCTGATACCGAATCTTTTCATGATGATGTAATCCCTTCCATATTTCTGACAATTCAGTGGTATGGCCTTTATTGCTACAGGGAAATCCTATAGCACGTTTCTATGTTACGTTTAACATATTTATCAATTTTCCGTGATTTTTATTCAACCCGTCTTCACGTTCGCTTCAGGCTTCGCCTCTGGCTACACCCGACAAGATGCCGGACACATCAGGCTTCCCGCTTCAGGCTTCGCATAAGCTACGCCCTGACACGTCGTTTTCAACTATGCCATGACAAGACGCAGGACAGGTCTGCAGGAGAAAGAAGCTCTGGTACAAATCCCCTCACTCGTCAAAGATCCTGCTGGTTTTTGCAGGGCTGCGAAAATGGAATAAGAAAAACCAAATAGACACTTTTCTTATCATTCTGGATACTGGATTCTGACTACTGAATTCTTGTTTCACCCCTCAGTTTGTCCAAGATCCCGCTGGTTTTTTTGCGGGGCTTTGCCTGCAGTTATCAATGGAATGAACTTTTGTTAATGTCAG
>CAYRCP010000385.1:0-2611 GCA_964422755.1 uncultured Bacteriovoracaceae bacterium
GAACTCTTTATCTTTCCAAAACACCTGATGGGTGAAGATTCCTTGAGTGTTGTCGAGGTCGTGAGGCAGTGGGCTGAGAAAGAAGTTCTTTCAAAGCGCATGGAATACCGGGAAAACTATTCAACCCTGTTTGCGCAAAAACGTAAAAAACTCAATCTGGCAATCGGCCTTCAGTGGCTAACCCTGCCGGAGGAAAATGGCGGATTCGGGTGGAATGACCACGTGAATGCTCCGGGCATCACCGGCGTCCTGTGCGAAATCGGCAGGGCGGATGCTGCAACCGGGGTACTGCTGGCAATAAATTATACCATATTTGCAACGATTGCCATACAGCACAACCTTAACAAGAAACTCTGCAACGCGCTTTCCCCCCTCTATGTCTCCGATGAAATCAGGACCCCTACCCTCATTCTCCCCGGACCCGGCCTCGCTGGCCAGGAAACACCGCTGTTTCTCGGCAGGTCCATCGGAGCACAGATCAAGGCAGTAAAAGGCGGGTATAAAATATCAGGAGAACATCTGCGGCCGTTTACCGCCGGCAGCATTGCAGACCTCTTCTGCGTGGTATGCACGGGCAAAAACGGATCACCATGCATCGCTTTTGTTCCCGGTAATGCCAGGGGCATCAGGAGAGCACCATCCGTCTTAACGACCGGACTCAATGCCTGCGAAAATGCAGATATCTCTTTCGATTCCGTTCTTGTTCCAAAAGAGAACGTGATCGATCGCGAAGGCGTTGTAGAGGAACTCTATACCTGGCTCAATCTCTATCTCGGGGCAGTGAGCATCGGTGCAGGGGCAAATTTCTTTGAGATTCTCGCCGACTGGAGTGAAACCCGGGTAATCAAAGGCGGAACAATGCTCAAGGAAAATCCTCTGTGTGCCTCGGTCCTGGCAGAGGTGGCCGAAGAGATCGCCATGGCTAAGATTCTCCTGTTTGACCTTGCAAACCTCTTATCGGCCAGCGCGGAATGGAGCAACGGCAACTCATCGAGGTCGTTTACCTTCTCCGAGATGATCGGCACCCGTGTACAGATGGGTGTTGTCAATGCGATCAACCGCGGCATGGAGCTCATGGGATCAGCAGGCTATGCCAAAGAATGGCACGCAGAAAAGCACTGGCGCGACGTCAAGACCATCCAGTCTCTGTTGTGCGGCGTTGGCGCCGATGCACCGGTCAAAATGGATACCGCACGTTTCTTCTACAACTGCACTGAGATATGAGGAGAGGATGAGATCATGATCAATTTTGATGAATTTTCACGGCCCGAGGAATACATATCCCCGTTCGACAGACATTTCCGCAAGGTGATCAGGAAGCACCTGGAACAGTCGGTCATGCCCTTCCGTCGCCAGTATGACGAGGACTGGAAAGACCATCATCTCATCGAGCCTGCCTTTGACAAACTCATGGGAGAGCTCGGCCTGCAGAAATCCCTGTTCCCCCAGGAATACGGCGGCTGGGGTATTGCACAGTCCGACTATGTTTTCCGGGTGGGCTACATGCTCAGTGAAGAACTCGGACACGCGGATACCGGCATGGCAGTAGCCTTGTGTGTAACCTTCTGGCCCCTGATCGTAATCATGATCGAGCCCTTTGTGAATGAGAGGCTCATCAAGGAGTTTGCCCCCATGTTCTGCAATACGGATAAGGCTGTCTTTGCTGCCAATGCAATGACAGAGCCCCAGGGTGGATCGGATATCGAGAATCTCGGGCTTATGGGCGGCGGGACCATCCGTACAACCGCAAGACTGGACGGTGACGAGTGGGTAATCAACGGTCACAAACTCTGGCCCACAAACTCAGGCGGCGTTGCAAAACTCTTCGGCGTGCCGTGTACCACGAATCCGGGATCTTCAGACCCGAATGACTTTGCATTCATCTACGTGCCTGCCGACCTCCCCGGTGTCACCCAGGGCGGGTCTTATGAAAAGGCGGGCATGGCTGCGGACAAGAACGGGGATATCTGGTTCGAAGACGTGCGCGTGCCGAGCTGGTACCGGGCCCATGGGCCGGGAAGAGACGCGGATGCCTTTTATCAGATTATCTCCTTCGGCCAGATGGCAAGCTGCGCATTCTTAACCGGCGCTATGATGAATCTGTACGAAAGACTCTACGAATTCGTATCCACCAGGACATATAACAACCGGCCTCTCAAAGAGAATGATGCCATAGCCGCCATCATCGGACGAATTGCCGGCGATATCGACATCTGCCGCATCCTTGGACACGAAGCAGCCATGATCGGAGACAGGCGCAACAAGCCCTATGGTAAGCCGCTGACCAGCGAAAACGTAGTCGGCAGGATCCGCAACATCAAGGATTTTGTCTCTGACCGTGCAGTAGAAAACTTCGGCAAAGCCATGGACGTACTGGGGGCTTATGGAGCGGACCGCGACTGGGACATCGAGAAGCACTGGCGGGATATCAAGATCATCCAGCTCTGGATGGGCGGCAAGCAGCTCTGCCAGATGGAAGCGGCACGCTATTTCTTCAACTGCGAGACATTGTGAGGTGAGATACCATGGCTGAATATACAGGAAGAGGAATCATCGATTCCCAGAGCCGTATCTTAGAGGAACTCCTCGAAAAGACCGCTTTCAAGGACGG
>CAYRCP010000386.1:0-2609 GCA_964422755.1 uncultured Bacteriovoracaceae bacterium
AAGCTCAGTAAAACCGAGTTGGAGATATGCCGCCTTATCCAGGCCGGATGCTCGAGCAAGGAAATCTGTGAGGCCTTGAATCTCTCCTTCGAAACCATACAGACACACCGCAAGAATATTCGTAAGAAGCTCAATCTGCGTGGCAGAAAAGTGAACCTGCATGCATTTCTGTCCAGTCGCATCATTGATAACGCACGAAACACTGATAACAAGGATGAGAAACAATGAGTATTGACAAATCAAACGGCCGGGTACTGACTGGAACATCGCGTTCGAATATCGGAAGATATGGGCGCAACCTCTTAACACAGGCTGCCATAATCACAGAGAGCATGATCTCTGATGGAGCAATCCATGTGGGACGCTGAGTACGATGTGATTATCATAGGATCGGGGTTCGCGGGGCTTGCTGCTGCAATGGAAGCGAGGAAGTACTGTTCGTCCATAATTGTGCTGGATAAAATGCGGGTTCCGGGCGGCAATTCCACCATCAGCGGCGGATTGGTGGCAGCGGCGGGTTCACCGTTGCAGATAGCGGAAGGCATAAAGGATTCTCCGGAGCTGATGCTGGCAGACATGCTCAGGGCCGGCATGGATCTCAACCAGACGGAGCTTGCCCGTATTGTTGCAGAACACTCACTCGAGGCCCTGCAATGGACAATCGAGGAAATCGGGGTGCAGTACAAATCCACGCTGAGTCATCTGGGAGGGCATGCGGTTCCCAGGACCTATAATACTACCAACACCTCGGGGTCCGGGATAATCAGACCCATGCTCTCCAGATGCCGCGAATTGGGTATTCCCATTCAGCTGAAAACATTCCTGGAAAAGTTCATCGAAGATGAAAATGGAGAAATTGAGGGTGTTCAGATCCGTGAAGGATATATCTTTCCCAATCCGGAGACAGGCAAGATCAAACGACTTCGGGCGAGAAAAGCCGTTATTCTCGCAACCGGCGGATTCGGCCAGGATAAAAAGTTCCGCGCCATTCAGAACCCGATCCTGACAGAAGATATCGAGAGCACCAACCAGCCCGGCGCTACGGCGGAAAGTCTTATTGAGGCCATACGTATTGGTGCGACGCCGATACAGCTTTCCCAGATCCAGCTCGGGCCGTGGGCGTCCAGGGATGAAGAAGGGTTTGGTGTCGGCTCGATGTTTTCGATGCTGGCGGGATTTCCCTACGGTATCTTGGTTGACATGAAATCCGGCAGACGGTTTGTCAATGAATTGTCCGACCGGAAGCTGCTCGTTGATGCCATGCTCAACAGCTGGAGAGAGGCCGTTGCTATAGTCGATCGCAAAGGGGTTCGCTATGCATCGACCCTGGAGATGTGCCTGAAACGCGGAGTTGTGCAACAGTATGGCTCGATAGAGGAACTGGCTGACGACAACCGGATTCCCCTGGAGGTCCTGAAAGAGACCATCAGGAACTATAATACCTCTGTGGAAAAAGGCGTTGATGATGAATTCGGCAAACCTCTGCCCGATGACCTGTCCCCGATTCAATTTCCTCCATACTACAGCATCCGCCTCATATCAAAGGTTCATCATTGCATGGGCGGGGTGCGGATCAATACAAAAGCCCAGGTGATCCATGTTCAGTCAGAAAGCCCCATCGGGCGGTTCTATGCAGCTGGAGAAATCACCGGGGGCATTCACGGTGCCAGCCGTCTCGGCAGTAATGCCATAACCGACTGCCTGGTCTTCGGGCGTATCGCAGGCCGTCATGCCGCACAGGAGCTTTCCCGAAAGTAGCTGGCAGGTCACAACCATCTTTTGGATGTTCATGCAAGAAATGGTTTTATCGGGTATATCAAAGTACCCGATAAAACCCCAATACCTCCCCTGTCTATCTCAACAGCTTTTTGTTACTTTATTATAAGGACATAGCAGTCAAGAGTTACAAATTATCGGTCTGATTGGAGAAAGGTGGGCGTATGATTCAAACAGTGACAACGTCAGACACGAAAGTTTCGAGTGTCGCCAGGACACCTCATCCCCTTCCTGACAGACCCGTATTGTTGGTTCCATCCAATTGTTTTCCTGCTTACTTCATTTCCGAACACTGGTGGTCATTGCCCGGTTCCTTTCAGGAAACGGGCATAAGCGATATCAGGAACGAAACAATCGGGGGCATCCCGGTTATCGTAATAAACAAAAAGAAGGGAGAGAGATATCATGAAGAAAAAGGATAAGGCAACTCAGTGGGTTGATCAGGGATTGCAGGCACCGACAACCAGAAGAGATTTTCTCAAAAAGGGGACAGCCGTCGGTGCTATCGCAGCAGGCGGCATGGCAATGACACTCATGCCGAAAAAGGCTGATGCGAGAGCCTATCCGACCCCAACGAAATGGGACAAGGAATTCGATATCATTGTAATCGGGAGCGGCTTTGCCGGCCTTGCTGCAGCTATCACTGCAAAAGAGGCGGGACAGGATGTAATTATCCTCGACAAGATGCCGGTCGGCGGAGGAAATTCCATTATCAATGGCGGTCTTCTCGCATCGGTGAATTCAAAGCTGCAGAAGAAAGAAGGGGTCAAGGATTCAGTCGAGACCTATGTAAACGACCTCTTGAAGGCTGGTCGGGGGCTCAATCACGTGGA
>CAYRCP010000387.1:0-2600 GCA_964422755.1 uncultured Bacteriovoracaceae bacterium
CCGTAGGCTTGATGCTCGTTGTCATCGGTGGTGCTGAACTTTTCACCGGTAACAATCTCATGACCATCGGTCTTTCACAGGGTAAATTAGGCGCTACCGGATTGCTCTACAACTGGGTAGTCGTCTGGGTTGCTAACCTTCTCGGTTCGCTCCTGCTTGTATACATCATGTACAAGACCAACCTGTGGCATACGGGTGGCAATGCAGTGGGAACAACCGCAATTAATATCGCTGCAGCCAAGGTCAACCTGAGCTTTGCAGAGGCATTTTATCGCGGGATCGGCTGTAACTGGCTTGTGTGTCTGGCTGTATGGCTTGCATTTGCAGCTAAGGATGTGGTTGGTAAGATCTTCGGTATCTTCTTCCCGATCATGGCATTCGTTGCTTCCGGCTTTGAGCATTGTGTTGCAAACATGTATTTTATCCCCATGGGTATTGTTCTCAAGGGCGATGCAGCAATGGCTGATGCAGTAGCAGCGCTTGGCGCAAAGGCAGATGCTCTTACCTGGGGTGGATTCTTCATCACCAACTTAGTACCGGTAACACTTGGTAACATAGTGGGCGGCGCTGTATTTGTCGGCCTTGCATACTTCATGTGCTATGTGAACCAGATGTGCAAAGATTAATTAAGCGTAAAATCAATCTTTAAGAAGATGGAAAGGGTCATACCGTAAAAGGTATGGCCCTTTCTTATGTATTGTCGGAAGAAAAAAGTATCAATGAAATAGGATGTTATATTTTTCACAAGTACCTGTTCCCCAGACAACTACCTGAATAAACAAAATGTTACATATATATCTCCGGTAAATAACTTTCTCATAGTTGTCGGATATTATTGACAGATATTGCTGCGTATGCTACTTGTTTTTAATCTAAAAATGGAGTGGAACGAGTGACCCTTGCACAGATAAAGGAAATGCTGGATGCTGAAGTTATCGTTGGCGAAGACAAGCTTGACCTTGAGATAAAAACCGCCTTTGGGGCAGATCTCATGAGTGATGTTCTCGCCTTTGCCCGTTCAGGGTGCTTATTGATTACCGGTCTTTCAAACCCTCAGTCAGTCAGGACCGCCTATGCGCTGGACATCGCAGCTATTATAGTTTGCAGGGGCAAGGCGCTTACCGACAAATTCATTGATATAGCCAATGAACTCGGCATACCCATTCTGTGGACACAGTACATCATGTTCGAGGCATGCGGCAGGCTGTATCGGGAAGGGATAATCGGTTGTGTCCGTGAGATACATGTTGAGGATAAGACAAGTGCCCAGTGATGAACATCTCGAAGGGATCTTCTATGTACAGGGGAGAGACTTTGTCGATGCCGGAGTTGTATCGAGCGAGATAAAGAAAAAGCTCAAAGAAAAGGGCATCAAGGAAAGCATCATTCGAAAAGCGGCGGTGGTAACCTTCGAGGCCGAAATCAATATGATATCCTATGCTGAACAGGGTACTATCCAGTATTATATCGAACCTGATTGCATCACAATAGAGGCCAAGGATGCAGGTGCCGGCATTGAAGATATCGAACTCGCTATTCAGGAGGGGTATTCCACTGCGGATGATTCGATCCGCGAACTTGGTTTTGGTGCAGGTATGGGGCTGGCAAACATCAAAAGGTTTTCCGATGAATTTGAGATATCTTCCGTGCCGAAAGAAGGGGTTTTTCTCAGGTCCACGATTTATCTGAATGGAAAATAACAGGTAGGGGATTGTAAAGAGATGACGCTTGAAGCAATCGTAGAACAGTTGGGGCTAAAATGTAAATGTTGCTGGGAGAAGCTTGGGGCAGAAGTTGACGGCGGATATGCCGGTGATCTGCTGAGTGATGTTATGGCGAACAGTTCTCAGGGCAATGTGTGGGTCACAAGGCAGGTTCATCAGAACATTGTCGCTGTCGCATCCTTGAAGGACCACGCCGGGATTGTCATTGTTCAAGGGGCGAGTCCTGATAAAGATACCCTGGAAAAGGCTCAGAACGAGGGCATCCCCATCATTGTGAGTGATCTGTCCGAATTTGAAGTGGTGGGGAAGATTTATCATCTGATGCATCATGCCTAGGGATCAGCTCTTGCTGATACCTACTCTGAAGTGCTGCGATGTTAAAAACGTATACGTGTAATCTCCATGTGCACACCTGTCTTTCTCCCTGCGGAGACCTGGACATGCATCCGTCTGCGATTGTGCACGAGGCCCTTGCTCAGCAAATCGACATCATCGCCATCTGCGACCATAATACGTCGGAGAATGTCGGCTATGTTGCAAAGGCTGCTCAGGGAACCGGTCTGACCGTCATTGGTGGCATGGAAGTGACGAGCAGGGAAGAGGTTCACATTATTGCGCTCTTTGAAGACCTCGAGGCATTATCCCGTCTTGAAGAGTATGTATTCGCCCACCTGGACGGGCTCAATGATGAAAATGCATTCGGTATGCAGGTAATTGTCAATGAGATCGGTGAGGTGGAAGGATTTAATGAGCGGCTGCTTATCGGGGCGACCAGCATCCCGTTGGAAGACGTGGTGGAAAAGGTTCATGAACTGCAGGGTCTTGCCATCGCAGCCCATATTGACAGGCCGAGTTTCAGCGTGATCTCACAGCTGG
>CAYRCP010000388.1:0-2599 GCA_964422755.1 uncultured Bacteriovoracaceae bacterium
TGCAGGTCTGTAAGACGCTGGACAAAGGTGCCTTTGTCAGGCGGCGCACCCTGGATGGTCACTGAACTCTGCGGGACACTGCCCGAGGGAGCAGTGTGGGTGTTGATCGGTGCGGAAACACTCGAAGAACCTGAAGACGAGGACGCGGGCAGGTTTGCCGTTGCCTCAGGTCCGCTCACCACCCCGGAATGCGCGGTCCCTGCGGCCGAAGATGCGGTCGTCAGGCTGAATGGGCCGGGGCTGTAGGCCTCCAGCTTGCCATCCATGCTTCGAATACCGATGGTGTACCCGCCGCCGGCTCTGGCCACTGCCTTCTGGAAGCGCCCCGCCGGCCAGAGATACCCGCTTTTGCCGGCCGGGTAGCCCTTTGCGATAAAGCCGACAAATTTATTGTTCTGAAAGAGTGCTATGCTGAGGGTGCCCACCCCGTCGGCTGCCTTCCAGCGGATCGGGTAGCTCTTGCCCAGCACCAGGGATTCGCCCCTTGCAGGATTCGTGATCTGTATGCCCGCAGATGAACCCGGGGTGAGAGATCGTGTCTGTGCCTGTGCAGACGAAACTACCAGTGCGACTGCCATGCATACGAATAAGATACCGATCAATCCTTTTGTTCTCATAACGTATCCTCCCGGACTATGAAGCTCCTATGATTATTTACACGCATCCAGTTCGCACATTCTCCGGATTTGCTCGTCTATGATGCGTTTGCACAGCTCACAGTCCTTGTTCTGGATTGCCAGCTCATAGTAGCACTGTCCGTGCACGCCGTCTGCCTTTGGCCAGTAGGTAAGGATGTTTTCGCACAGGTCCGGGTCCCCGATGAGCTTCACTTCCTGCTGATAGCACCACGGTGCGGGGTCGTCGCTCTGTGAGATGCACTTCTCATAAATCGGGTCATCTTCCGCACAAAGCAGTGTTGCCGGCAAGAGCAGCAACAGCAGTAAGGCGGCCGGACAGATCCAAAACAAAAATTCAAAACGTGAAAAGATATTACTATGTCCATTTTTTCTCATCATTGTCTTCCTAACCCGGACAAGCCGGAACCAAAAAAGTCCTCTTGCAAAGACGCAATCGTCAAATTCACAATCTTCCCCTAATGTAAATTTCACTACATATTGTCACCGCTTAAGGCGCAGAGTACGCAGAGAAAACCAATTTATATTTACCGGGAGATACCGGTAAATATAAGACTTCTGCTTATGTTCTCTCGAAATTCGCAATATTTTGACCTTCTGCCTTTTTTGCCCTGTTCTGTGGGAGCAGCTTTAGCCGCGATAATATTTCCACAGGTAGCTGCAAAATCGCGGCTAAAGCCGCTCCCACAGGGTTTATTCCTTCTCTAATGCAAAATGTGGGCTTATTACGATGCCGCACGTGAACCATGCCGTTTCCATTGAAACAAGCCCTTTTGCGGTCCTAATACTTCCCTGTCGGTTCCTCTGAGGGTGGTTTCACCTGAAACCCGCCCAGGGGTTTGGGTGTCTGCTGTACAGGCTTGAATACGCGCCGGAAGGTATAGGTCGCATCCCGGTCGGACCTGCCGCTGTTATCGGTGTAGTGTGTGTGGGCCTGCACCTGGAGCGTACCCGAGTTGGGCATGGTGATCGTGAGGTTTCGCACGCTGAAATCATTGTTGTAATGGGTCGAGAGGTGCCCATCCGCATATGAGTTGCAATTTTCCCATCCCCAGTCGCAGTCCTGCGGGCTGCATTTGCCCCATACGTGGACACTTGCCTTGCCGCCGGCGCCCTTGACCACTACCTTGGTGATCCCGCGTGTGTTGGTGTCGGTGTTCATCCAGGTGCCGTTGTACTGGCGAGAGTCTGCCGCTGCAGCGATTCCCATCCCCAAGAAAAAAACAATCAATGCGAGAAAAAGTCGTTTCATTCTATTCCTCCTGCTTTTAAAATGATCGGCCCGTAACAAGCGGGTTTTTTCCTGTTGGTGCGTTGTCCCATGATTCATGAAAAGAATCCCCCCCATTCTTCGTCTTTGAAAAAGAACAGCGTTTACCATGTGGCGACACAGCGGTTGTTCCCCCGGTGCCTCTGAGCCTCACCGAAGGTATTCCGCGGGTCGATATCCACGATCAGTTTGACATCGTTTATACTGGAAGCCGTAGTTGGACCTTTTCTGAACATTATACGAATATAGTTCTCTGTCAGTGTCCACATGTCATTTCTGATAGTCTGGCGTTTAAGAAATTTATTATCTTGTCTAATCAAGGTGTTGTTTGTAACATTTAACAATGTAATCTTAAGAGGGATGTCCTTTGAGCCTTTCAGCTTCCCTTTATTCATCAACGCAAGCTTGAATGTTATACGTGGATGTTTAGTGCCTGCGCCGGCATAATCGATTTCCAGGTTTCTCAACTGACCGGCAAGGTCCCAGTCGGGGATATCGAGGGTTTTTACCGGAGGTTTGTCCACCTGCTGATATTCTCTGGTGGTTGACGGCAGAGGCACGGTCTGAGTGGTTGACGGCAGCGGTGCGGTCTGGGTGTTTGACTGTACCGGCGCGGTTTGAGTCGATGTCTTGCCCGTTACCTGAGCGGAAAACACTGGGGCGCTTGCCAGGGCCAGGCCCAAGCCAACAATGG
>CAYRCP010000389.1:0-2595 GCA_964422755.1 uncultured Bacteriovoracaceae bacterium
ACCTTTGCCAGGAGTGCATGGGCATTTGTCTCGGCTTCTTCGCGTTTCTGTTTGCGGACATTGATAGGGGCCAGCGAGATGTTTTCAAGCACGGTCATATGCGGATAAAGATTGAACTGCTGAAAGACAAACCCGATCTCTTCCCTCAGGCGCCTCAGGTTGATCTTCGGATCATGAATGGGCATATTATCAACAATGATTTCACCTTGTTGAATGGGTTCTAATTTATTGATGCAACGGATCAGGGTGCTTTTGCCGGAACCGCTGGGACCGCAGATAACGACAACTTCACCCGAATCAACATGAAAATCGACATCTCTGAGGACATGCAGATCGCCAAACCACTTGTTCACCTTGTTAAAGGTTATCATCTTTTGCGTCAGCCCTTCATTGTAAGCAGTAGGTTTTGGCTCAGTATATGATTAATATCTCAATCAACTTTGCCATGAAAAATATAGAGAAGAGAGGGTGTACTTGTCAAGAGAAACCCTCCTCTTTCTTGTTCATTACATGATTTAATCTCTCTTGGGGGGGTAATTCCCCGCAGCTTTCTCGAAGATCCCGCTGGTTTTGCGGGGCTGCAGAGTGGTGTATTCTTCCTTGATAAAATAGCCGGAGAGCAGCGGCATGATACGTGCAAGCTTCTGTTCTGTTTGCAAGGGGGCTCGTTCGGGACGACCGGGCTCACAAAAGAAATCGGCGGTCCCTTAAGCCCGCATGGAGAAATGAATCCAGGGCTTGCCCTGAGGTTCATCCGACCCGATCCGTCTCCGTAGTCTTCATCATCTCCATATCCCGCAACGCTCTTCTGAGAATTTTTCCCACAGCGCTTTTCGGGAGTTCGTCGATAAATTTTATCTCCCGGGGCACCTTGTATGCGGCAAGATTTGCCCTGCAGTAATCAATGATCTCTTTTTCCGACAGGGCTTCACCCTCTTTGACTACCACGTACGCCTTTACCGTCTCCCCGCGGTATTCATCAGGGACACCGATCGTGCAGGCTTCAATGATTTTGGGGTGATCAAAAAGGATATCATCGATCTCTTTGGGGTAGATGTTGAATCCGCTGCCGATGATCAGGTCTTTTTTTCTGTCGATGACCGAGAGATAGCCGTCGTTATCGAAGAATCCGATATCACCGGTATGGAACCATCCGTCACGGAGAGACTCACGTGTTTCTTCATCCTTTTTGTAATACCCCTTCATGACCTGGGGCCCTTTAATGCAGATCTCCCCGGAATCTCCTGCAGGCAGCTCTTTTTCCCCTGTTTCCAGATCCATGATTCTGACATCGGTATTGGGCAGGGGGACCCCCACCGTACCGGGCTTGATCTTCCCTCCCCAGGGGGTTGCAGTGGCAAATGCAGTGTTTTCCGTCGCCCCGTAGACATCATAGATGCTTGCGTTGTGGAGATGTATCAGACGATTCACCGTGTCCTCGGGAAGAGGGGCAGCGCCTGCAAAATAGCCTTTTACGAACGAGAGATCCATGGAGCAGAACTCCTTGTTCTCAAGAAGGCCGGTATAGATGGTGGGGACACCGGGAAGGAAGGTCGGCTTGAACTTCCTGAGCATCTCCACGATAACCTCGGGTGAGGGGCGGGGTACGAGGACACAGGACCATCCGCTCCAGAACGGGAGATTCTGGCTTACCGAATATCCTGCAGAATGGAAGATCGGGTAGACTCCCAGCAGGCACTCCTGCGCATCATTCAGGTCGGGAAACCATGCCCTGAATATCTGTACCACGGATGATATGTTGGCATGGGTGAGCATGGCCCCTTTGCTCACGCCTGTCGTTCCCCCTGTATAGATAAGGGCAGCGATATCATCCCACATCGCGGCATTTTCAACCGGGGAGTCGGGGTATTTATTGAGGAGGTCCATAAATTCATAGACGCCTGCCTGGGGCATGACCTTCCTGTACATATCCTTTTTGACAAGGGGGAAGAGCTGCTTCTTGGGGAAGGGCAAAAAGTCGTTGATATGGCAGGTGATGATGGACTCGATCCTGGTTTTGCCTCTCAATTTCAATGCTCTGGGCAAAAGCAGGTCCAGTGTGATGAGGACCGTTGCATCCGAGTCATTCAGCTGATATTCAAGCTCTCTTTCCGTGTACAAAGGGTTGTTCATGGACGTGACGGCCCCGAGCCGGTAAACTGCATGATTGGCAATGCCGATCTCTGGGATATTGGGCAGGAGCATGGCAACCTTGTCGCCCCTTTTCACCCCGAGGTCTTTCAATGCTCTCGTAAACCGGTTCACGAGACCCTCCAATTCCTTGTACGTGATCTTTTTCCCCATGTAGATATATGCAATGGTATCAGGCCATTTCTTTGCAGCCCTGCTCAATGCCTCGGGCATGGTGATCGGTTGAATATTCACTTCATGGGGGACACCCGGGCAGTACGATTTGTGCCACATTCTCTCAAAAGCCATAGCTCCCTCCTCTTGAAAAAAACATACACAACAACACAAATTATAGTATAATCATCTAGTATTACTATAAGTGCAGCATTTCAAGTGTCAACTTTCATTAATACGTATCATGAAGTGACAGCTAAGAAGGCGGCTTGCCCGAGGGGTAAAGGCGTA